>NZ_JBDJAW010000026.1 GCF_039649665.1 Microbispora sp. ZYX-F-249
GAGCGGAGAGCGTGGGATTCGAACCCACGAGACCGGTCACCCGGCCTAGCGGTTTTCAAGACCGCCGCCATCGTCCACTAGGCGAGCTCTCCCCGGCGCCCCGCGCTGGAGGCGCCACGCAGCAGCCTAGCCTCTCACTCGCGGGCACGTGACCGCGACCGCGAAAGAGATCATTCCCGCCCTTTCGATCGCCTACAGGTGGTCGGGAATCTCGGAGAACCTGCGCTCGGACAGCGCCTGCGGGCCGGCGAAGCCGTCGCCCACGGAGGCGGCCAGGCGGAGGTAGGCGTCCCGGGTCGTCTGCTGGAGCCGGTCCAGGTCGATCTCCGCGCCCTCCTCCAGGTGAGGGTCGTACGGCACGCGGACCACGGTGCGGCAGCGGGCGGCGAAGTGGGCCTCCAGCTTGTCGAGGTCGACGGTGGACTTCGACCGGGGCCGTACGCTGCACAGCACGACCGTGGCGGCCCGGACGAGGTCGCCGTAATGGTGCGCCTCCAGCCAGTCCAGCGTGGCCGAGGCCGCGCGGGCGCCGTCCACGGACGGCGAACTGACCAGCACGATCTGATCGGCCATGCCGAGCACGCCCGACATGGCGGAGTGCAGGAGACCGGTGCCGCAGTCGGTGATGCAGATGGAGTAGAAGTTCTCCAGCACCTGCGCCACCGCGTGGTAGTCCTTGGCGCTGAACGCCTCCGACACCGACGGGTCACGGTCCGACGCCAGGATCTCCAGCCGTGAGGGCGTCTGCGAGGTGAAGGCCCGGATGTCGACGTACCGCTTGATCTGCGCACGCTCGTTCAGCAGGTCGCGTACGGTGGCCGCCGTCTCCAGCTCGACCTTGTCGGAGAGCGTTCCACGGTCGGGGTTGGCGTCGACGGCGATGACACGGTCGCCGCGCACCTGCGCGAGCGTGGCGCCGAGGCCGACGGTCGTCGTGGTCTTCCCCACGCCCCCCTTGAGGCTGAGCACGGCGACCCGGTGGTGGCCGGTGGCGACGGGCGTGCGGGCACGCTGCACGAGTTCACGGCGCCGCCGCACCTCCGGGGCCTCGCCCGGCTTGATCAGTCCGGCCGACGCCTTGTAGACCAGCCGCCGCCAGCCCGTCGCGGGGGTGTTCCTCCGCCCTCTCAGCAGGGTGACCGGGTCGAGGCTGTCAGCCGTCGGCTTGGACCCTGCCGCCTTCGACCCTGTCGTACGCGCCGGCGAACTGAAGGCGGAGGCGGGAGGAGCCGGACGGCGCGCGGTCTGGTACGCCTCCCGCTCCGCCACCGCATCCCGTTCCACCGCGGGCGCCTGCTCGGGTGCGGGGCTCGGTGCCGACGCGCGCTCGGGCGCGGGTGGCGGCACGGGCGTGGGCGCGGGCGTGGGCACCGCGACAGGACCCGGCTCGTACGGCTTCCGTTCCTCGGCGGCCAGGTCCTCCCGCAGCGAGCCCGTGAAACGGTCCTCGGTGAAGTCAGACGCGGTCTCGGCCCGCGCAGGGCCGAAGGGCCGCTCAGGGCCGAAGGGCCGCTCAGGGCCGAAGGGCCGCTCAGAGTCGAAGGGCCGCTCAGGGCCCAATGGCCGCTCAGGGCCGAAGGGGCGTGCGGGAGGCTCCTCCGGCTCGGCGGCGTGTTCCTGCTGTGCGGGCGGCACGGGTACGGCCGGCTCCAGCCAACCCCGCAGCGGCTCCTGCGACGGGGACGGGGACGACTCGCCGGAGGCCGGTGGGGCGTAGCGCTTGACGGACTCGCTGCCGGAGAAGGTCCTGACGTTGTAGGAGTCGGTGTCCACGGGGGAACCGGGGATGACGCCGCCGAAGCCCCGTTCGCCGAACAGGGGGGCGGTGAAGGGCGAGGAACCGCCCGGCGGCGGGATGGGATGGCCGTCGTCGTCCGGCTCCTGGTCGCCGCTCGGGGACTCCGCCGTCGCCTCCGAAGGCTCCGGCTTCGCGTCGGAAGACGGACCGAAGGACGTCGCGAAGGAGGACCCGGCCGAGCGGTCCTGCGCCTGTCCGTAGGACGACTCGGCCGCCGGCTCGTAGGACGACTCGGACGGCGAACCGTAAGAGGACTCGGACGCCGAGCCGTAGGACGTTTCGAAGGACGGGGCGCTGACGGGGCCGGTCGACGCGGCGGACGTCTCCGAGCCGAATGCGGTGCCCTCCGGGGACGTCTCCGAGCCAGATGCGGGGCCCTCGTCGGCTGCCTCCGAAGCGGCCGGCGCGTCCTCGCCCTCCTCCGAGGACGAGGGCTGGGGCCTGGTCACGAAGACCGTGTCACCGAAGCCCGTGTCGCCGAAGGCCGAATCACCCAGGCCGGTGTCACGGAAACCACTGTCACCGAAAGCCGTCTCGCCGTAGCCCGATTCGGTGCCATACGCGGACCCAAATTCGGACTTTTCATCACTTTCATACCCAAAGCCGCCCAAATAGCCGCCGAAGGCGGACTCCCGGATGGGACTGGTGGCAGACGCCTCGGCGGCCTCCGAGGCCTCGTGGGTCTCCGCGTCCTCCCGCGACGGGGCGCCGTACGCGGAGCCGGTCGCGCTGTCGGCGGCGCCGCGAAGCAGCCCGCCGGAGGCGGGCTCGGACGGGACGAGGCTCCAGGGGTCGGCGGGGTACGGGGAGGCGGACTCGGGGTCGGCGGGCGGCGGCTGTGGAGAGGCGAGGGTGGCGGAGGTGACCGCGCTGACCGCTATCTCCACCTCGTCGGGCATCTCCTTGATCGCGTCGAGCCACGCGAGCTGGTCCTCGAGAGAATGGGGATCCTCACGATCATGTCTCGCCACCGTGTACCCCCTCGGGCTGGGCTAATGGGGTAGCAAACACATTGCAGATTAGCGCCACGTAACCCGGTGAATACGGGCAACCGCCGAGTTCTCCGCCACGCTACTTTAGGTCACATGCGTGCGATAGTGATTTCCGAACCCGGCGGACCTGAGGTTTTGGCCTGGCAGGAAGTCCCCGACCCGCGTCCCGCCGCAGGTGAGGTGGTCATCGACGTCGCCGCGTCGGCCGTCAACCGGGCGGACCTGCTCCAGCGCCGCGGCTTCTACCCGCCGCCGCCCGGCGCCTCCGAGATCCCCGGGCTGGAGTGCTCCGGAGTGATCATAGAGGTCGGGGAGAACGTCCCGCACCTCGCGCCGGGCGACCGGGTCTGCGCCCTGCTCGCGGGCGGCGGGTACGCCGAGCGGGTGGCGGTCCCCTGGCAGCAGGTGATGCCGGCGCCGGAGGGAATCTCGCTGGAGGAGGCCGCCGGCCTTCCCGAGGTCGCCTGCACGGTGTGGTCGAACGTCTTCATGACCGCCCGCCTGAGGAAGGGCGAGACCCTGCTCGTCCACGGCGGCGCGAGCGGCATCGGCACCATGGCCATCCAGCTCGCCAAGGCGTACGGCTCCCGCGTGCTGGTGACGGCGGGGTCGCCCGAGAAGATCGAGCGGTGCCGCGAGCTGGGCGCGGACGAGGCCGTGAACTACCGCGAGGAGGACTTCGCCGAGCGGTTCGAGGGCCGGGCCGACGTCATCCTCGACATCATGGGCGCCAAGTATCTGCCGGGAAACCTGAGTGCCCTCGCCACCGGCGGGCGGCTGGTCGTCATCGGCATGCAGGGCGGCACGAAGGGCGAGCTCGACCTCGGCGTGCTGCTCGCCAAGCGGGCGGCGGTCCACGCGACCGCCCTGCGCAGCCGGCCAGCCGACGACAAGGGCGTGATCTGCCGCGGCGTCGTCGACAACGTCTGGCCGCTGGTCGCGGCCGGGTCCGTACGGCCCGTGGTGCACGAGCGGATCCCCCTCGACCAGGCCGCCCGCGCCCATCAGGCGCTCGAAGAAGGGGAACACGTCGGCAAACTCCTGCTGGTCAGGTGAGTTAGGTTGGATCGGGTCGGGAGTGCCTGACGACGCCGCCCCGTCGCACGGCAGGGCCGTGGTCCGGCAGGCACGACCTGGCACGGTGTGCCCCAGCGGAGCGAATTCAGGAGTTGTAAGCGATCGATGAACGCAGACGAGAGCACGCCGCAGATCGTGGTCGTGGGGCCGCAGGGCCTTTCGGTCTCCGGCGGCAACGGTAAGGGCGAGCACGAGGAGCGGTCCGTCGCCGACCTGGTGGAGCAGCCCGCCAAGGTGATGCGGATCGGCAGCATGATCCGCCAGCTGTTGGAGGAGGTGCGGGCGGCTCCTCTCGACGAGGCCAGCCGCAAGCGGCTCAAGGACATCCACCAGAGCTCCATAAAGGAGCTCGAGGAGGGCCTGGCTCCCGAGCTGGTGGAGGAGCTGGAGCGGTTGTCCCTGCCGTTCAGCGACGAGAGCGACACCGCGCCCAGCGACGCGGAGCTTCGGGTCGCGCACGCCCAGCTCGTCGGCTGGCTGGAGGGCCTGTTCCACGGCATCCAGACCACGCTGTTCGCCCAGCAGATGGCCGCCCGGGCGCAACTGGAGCAGATGCGCCGCGCACTCCCCGGCGGGATGGGCCAGGCCGCGCAGGACGACCAGGGCCACCGCGCGGGCGGCCCCTACCTCTAGACCCCCCGAACGCGCTGACTCAGAACAGGGTCTCGAGCACGACCGCCACACCGTCGTCGTTGTTGGCCGCCGTCACGTGATCGACGGCGGCCAGCACGTCGGGGTGGGCGTTCGCCACGGCGTACGAGACGCCGGCCCAGGTGAGCATCGGCAGGTCGTTCGGCATGTCGCCGAACGCGACCACCTCCGCGGGCTTGATCCCCCGCTCCTCGGCCAGCGTGGCCAGCGCCGTGGCCTTCGTCACACCGTGCGCGCTCATCTCGATCAGCGCCCGTCCGCTGGAGTGGGTCGGGGTCACGATGTCACCGACGATCTCCAGCACCCCGCGGTGCAACTCGTCGGGGTCCATCGAGGGGTGCTGCGCGAGCAGCTTGGCGCACGGCCGGGCCGTCAGTGCCGAGATCGCCAACTCCCGGCCGAAGGACAGCTCCCGGGCGTCCCACCCGCCCAGCGGATAGTCGGCCTCGTGCGCGAAGCCCCCCTCGTACTCGACGGAGAACGTGAGATCCGGCACATGCCGCCGCAGGCGGGCGACGCACTCCTCGAGGACGTCGGACGCGATCAGGTGCGACTCCACGATCTCCTCGGTGTGGAGGTCGTACACGAGCGCGCCGTTCGCGCAGATCGCGAGCCCGCGGTGCCGTACGGCCCCCGCGACGGTGTGCATCCACCGCGGCGGCCGGCCGGTGACGAAGACGAGGGTGCCGCCCGACTCCTCCACCCGGGCGAAGGCGGCGGCCGTACGAGGAGAGATCGTGCCGTCGGTGCGCAGAGCTGTGCCGTCGAGGTCTGTGGCGACGAGGCGGGGGCAGGTCATGACAGGTTCCAGTGTGCACCGAGATATGCCATGGCATGTCCTCGGCCACCCCCCGGGCGAGAAATCTCCTCCAGACGTGGAACACCAACGGGCTACATAGTGTTAGATGTGAAGGCGTTGTATTAGCTGTTCCCGTAGCGAAAACCAGTTTGACTGTATGAGCCACCCGGGGAGCTGTGCGACACACCCGGGGTCCACGAGGTGTGGTCCCCAAGATTCACTTCCTTAGGGAGAGCAGTAATGGCTCAGGGAACCGTCAAGTGGTTCAACGCTGAGAAGGGCTTCGGCTTCATCGCACCGGACGGCGGCGAGCCCGACGTGTTCGTGCACTTCTCCGCGATCACGGGCAGCGGCTACCGCAACCTGGAGGACGGCCAGCGGGTCGAGTTCGAGGTCATCGCCGGTCCGAAGGGTCCGCAGGCTTCGAACGTCCGCGGCCTCTGACCTGACGTGACGGAAGGCGGGGCTCGCCTGGCGAGCCCCGCCTTTCGCATGTCCGGGAGTGTCCGGACAGGGCAGAGCGGCGCCTGTCCCGGGGTGTCCGGACAGGGCAGAGCGGCGCCGACGGGCCCCGCAGCCTGAGCGGGGTCCTACCCGCACGAGAGCCGGGCCCGGGCGGCCGCGAGGGAGGTCGCCCCGTACACGCGAAAGCCCTCCGCGCATGAAAGTTTCACTCGCGAGGCCTTCCCGGCGCGCAAATCCCGTCCGAACTGAGAGATTTACATCACACCTGACGGCCCTACCGCCAAGGGCCGCGTTTCGCACTCTTTGGGGCTTTCCGACATCAGAGCCGGCCGGTGCCCGCGCGAATCGCCGCGGCCAGGACTTTCTCACGATGAGACACGAAGACCTCCGGACCCGGCGGTCGCCCGCCGCGCCGGAGGTCCTCCGCGCAGCCCGCTATCGGGACAGCGGCTCCAGGACGTCGAGCCCCACGTACGGCCGCAGCGCCTTGGGCACGACCACCGAGCCGTCGGCCTGCTGGTGGTTCTCCAGGATCGCCACGATCCAGCGGGTGGTCGCGAGCGTGCCGTTGAGGGTGGCCACGTGCTGCGGCTTGCCGTCCTCGTCCCGGAACCGCACCTTCAGGCGACGGGCCTGGAAGTCGGTGCAGTTGGAGGTCGAGGTCAGCTCGCGGTAGCGGCCCTGCGTGGGCACCCAGGCCTCGCAGTCGTACTTGCGCGCCGCCGACGAGCCGAGGTCGCCGCCCGCCACGTCGATCACGCGGTAGGGCAGCTCGACCTTCTCGAGCATCTCCTTCTCCCAGGCCAGGAGCCGCAGGTGCTCCTCGTGGGCGTCCTCGGGACGGCAGTAGGAGAACATCTCCACCTTGTCGAACTGGTGGACGCGGATGATCCCCCGGGTGTCCTTGCCGTACGACCCGGCCTCGCGCCGAAAGCAGGACGACCATCCGGCGTAGCGGAGCGGCAGCGACGCCCGGTCGAGGATCTCGTCGGAGTGGTAGGCCGCCAGCGGCACCTCGCTGGTGCCGACCAGGTAGAGGTCGTCGGCCTCCAGCCGGTAGACCTCGCTCGCGTGGGCGCCGAGGAAGCCGGTGCCGGCCATCGCCTCGGGCTTGACCAGCACGGGCGTGATCATCGGCGTGAAGCCGGCCTCGACGGCCTGCTGGATCGCCATGTTCAGCAGCCCGAGCTGGAGCCGCGCGCCGACGCCCTTGAGGAAGAAGAACCGGGCGCCGGAGACCTTGGCCCCGCGCTCGGTGTCGATCGCGCCGAGCAGCTCGCCCAGCTCGACGTGGTCGCGGGGCTCGAAGTCGAAGACCGGCTTCTCGCCGACCTCTTCCAGCACCACGTAGTCGTCCTCGCCGCCGGCGGGCGCGCCCTCCTCGACGATGTTCGGCACGGTCATGAGCAGCTCGTCGAGCTCACTCGCCAGCGCGGCGGCCTCGGCCTCGGCCGCCTTCACCTGCGCGGCCAAGTCCTTCGCGCGGTCGAGCAGCGCCTGGCGCTCGTCTCCGGACGCGCGGGACACCGACTTGCCGATGCTCTTCTGCTCGGCGCGCAGCGACTCGAAGTTGTTGAGCGCGGCACGGCGGCGCTCATCGAGCGACAGCAGGGTCTCCACGACCGAATCGTCCTCGCCGCGGACGCGCTGCGACGCCCGGAGCCGGTCAGGGTCCTCACGAAGGGTTCGCAGGTCAATCACGGCTCAAAGGCTACCGGAGCCGGTGTGGCTTCCGCCCGTCAAGCGCGACCGGCGCGGATCTTCGTGAGCCAGTCGGCGGCCTCGGCGAAGTCCGCGTCCGCCGTACCCTCCTTGATCTGGGTGGGAAGCCGGTCGGCGCGCGGGTAGCTGCCGAGGAAGCGCACGTCGTCGCAGAGCCGGTGCAGGCCGGCCACGGCCTCCCCGACGCGGGCGTCGGCGATGTGACCCTCGAGATCGAAGTGGAAGAAGTAGCGGCCGATGCCGTCCCCGGTGGGACGCGACTCGATGCGGGTCAGGTTGACCCCGCGGACCGCGAACTCGCTCAGCATCTCCAGCAGCGCGCCCGGGTGGTCGTCGCGGAGGAAGGCCACGAGCGAGGTGCGGTCGGCTCCGGTGGGCTCGGACAGCCGCCCCGGACGGTTCACCTTGATGAACCGGGTGACGGTGTCGGAGCGGTCGCCGATGTTCGAGGCGATCGCGTCGAGCGCGTAGTACTCCCCGGCGATGGCCGGGCTGATCGCCGCGTCGTACGGAGACTCGGGAGAGGCGACCTCCTGCGCGGCGGCGGCCGTCGAGGACGCCGCGATCACCACGGCGCCGGGCAGCTCACGCTCGATGTACCCACGGCACTGGGTGTGGGCCGCCGGGTGCGTGATGACCCGCTTGATCTGCGCCAGCTCGGTGCCGGGCCGCACCAGCAGGGAGAACTCGACCGGAAGCAGCCACTCGCCGGTGATGTGGAGCGGCCTCCCCCCGGCCAGCTCGTCGAGGGTCTGAGTGATCGCCCCCTCCACCGAGTTCTCCAGCGGGACGACCGCGCCGTCCGCCTCGCCGTCGCGGGCGGCGTCGAGCGCGGCTCCGACGTTGGCGCAGGGCAGGCGCTCGGCGTCCGGCTCCAGGAGTCGCAGGGCCGCCTCACAGAAGGTGCCCTGAGGCCCCAGGTACGCGAGCTTCGACATGTCCTCAAGGGTATCCGCAGGTTGGTGTGGCGAGCATGCGAAAAACACTCCCTGTGGACAACTCCGCGGGTCCGCTTGCCCTGTGGACGGCCCGCGTCGGCGCTGGTCAGCGGGAGGCACCAGGCGCCGCCGGAAGACACCGTGCGCCAGCGGAGGGCGCGGAGCGTCACATGAGCAACGCAGTGCGTCAGCAGGAGACCCGGTGCGTCTGTGAAAGGCACCGTGCGTCAGCGAGGGACGCGGTGCGGCTCGGCCTCGGGTCCGATGCCGAGTCTCGCGGCCCACACGGCGTGCTCCTCCTCCGGTGACAGCGGCTGCACTCCCTTGCCCCCGTGTACGGCACGGGCGTACGTGCGGGTCTCGGTGCGTCCGTTGATCGACGTCAGCACGATTCCGTCGCCGAAGCCGTTGATGAGCGCGACCGAGAACGACAGCCTGCCGGTCATCTCGTCGAGCGCGTCGTACCGGTACAACGCCACGTCGCGGATCGCCCTGCTGTCCACCCGGCCCTCGACGGAGGCCCGCCGGGCGAGGACGTCCAGGCACTCCCGCACGCTGCGGCGGGCGGTCCGCAGCGCGATCAGGCCGACGGCCACCCCGGTCGCACCCGTCAGGACACCGGCCATCTCCACAACGGTAACCAGCACGGCACCGAGCGTAATGAGTCGGTCAAGGCGCCGCAGCGGGAACGGCGACAGCGGCCCGTCGTCGCGGCAACCAGAAACCGAGGAGCCAGACCAGGCCGATCGCGCCGAGCCCGAACGCGTTCTGCACGATCTTCCCCGCGACCGGGCTGATCACGGGGATCTCCAGCGCCTTGAGCGCCACCCCCCACCACGGGATGGGCAGCACGTAGTACAGCCACACGCCCGCCGCGACCAGCAGCCGGACCGGATCGCGCCCGGACCCCGCGAGGGCCGCGAGCACGACCACGACCCAGGCGATGTGGTGGATCCAGGCCACCGGCGACAGCAGCACCGCCATCAGCCCGGTGAGCGCCACCGCGGTCGTCACGTCGCCGTCCAGGTGCGCCCGGCGGGCCCGGCGGAAGCCGTACCAGCCGATCACGGCGACGGCGGCGAGCCAGGCGACCGAGGTCAGCCAGTCAGGCAGGTAGAGCCTCAGCAGCATGCCGCGCAGCGACTGGTTGGTCGTGGCGGCGTTGGCGCCCAGCCGCTCGGAGTCGAGCAGCGCCCCGAACCAGAAGTCCCGGGCGTCGTCGACGATCACCAGGAACGGCAGCAGCGTGAGCAGGGCGGCCGTGAACACCGCCATGAGGAAGGCCCTGCGCTGCGCCGTGTCGCCCTCCCGGGGCGGGAACGCGGTGATCGCCAGGTAGACGAGGAACACGCCGGGGGTGAGCTTCACGGCGGTCGCGAGGCCGATCAGCATCCCGCGCGGCCACCACGGCCTGCGCGCCACGCAGTCGAGCAGGCACAACGCCAGGAGGAACAGATCCACCTGGCCGAACCTGAACTGGTCCCTGATCGGCATGAGATACGTGCACGCGACGCACAGCACGGCGAACAGCAGCGGCGCGGCCAGGGCGCCGCGCACGCCGTCCAGGAAGGCCCGGAAGGCGTGCCGGACGGTCACGGCGAGGACGGCGACGATGGCGATCGTCCACACCCACTGCGCGACCGGCCACGACATCAGGGCGAGCGGCACCGCCAGCATGGCGGCCACCGGCGGGTAGGTGAACGGCAGCAACTGGGGAGCCGGCGTGATCACGTCGTAGACGGGCAGGCCCCGCAGCAGCGCCCAGCCGCCCGTACGGTAGACGTCCAGGTCCACCAGACGCTGGTCCTCCGGGTTGGTCAGCCAGTAGGCGATCAGCGGCGCGGCCGCGGCGGCCACCGCCACGAGTGCGAGCGCCCATGCCCAGGCGGGCCGGCGGGCCCCGGCGATCCGGCCAGTCGTCATGATTAGGCAGGTTACCGTGGAGGACCGCGGCCACAGCGTCGTCGATCATGAGGGAGCGCGGAACAGTGCCACCTGGTTCAGCACCGGCTCCGGCGGGCCCGGCGATCCGGGCCTCCGTCCGGCCGGGTGGCCCGGCGTGGCCCTCGAACACGGCCCGGGCCGCCACGGCCGGGCGACGGCGCCCGCCGGCCGTGCCCGGCCTTCCCGGCCTTCCCGGCGCCCTGCGTGGGGCGTTCGCGGCCGTCCTCGCCTCGCTGCTGATGCTTCTCATCGCGGCCCTCGTCCTGCCCGCCGCCCCCGCGTCAGCCGCGGAACAGGCCGCCATCGCGAGACAGGCCGCCGCCGCGGGACAGGACACCGCCGCAGGACAGGCCGCGGTGACGGGCCGGGTCGTGCTGATCGGGGTGCCCGGGCTCCGCTGGGACGACCTCGACCCGCAGCGGACCCCCGCGCTGTGGGATCTGGCCGGCCGCGGCTCCGGCGGGTCGCTGTCCACGAGGGCCGTCCCACCCGAAGGGTCGTCCGTGACCTGCCCGGCCGCCGGATGGCTCACGGTGTCCGCCGGCCAGCGGGCGAAGGCTCCCGGCACCGGCTGCGCGCCCCTTCCCGAGCCCGTCACCGCCGCCGGCGGCGCGGCGACGATCCCGAACTGGTCCGAGCTGGTCGCCGTGCAGCAGGCCAATCCCTTCAAGGCCCGGCTCGGGCTCCTCGCCGACGCCGTGACCGCCGCCGGAGGACGGATCGCGGCCATCGGCCCGGGGGCGGCCCTGACCGCCGCCGAGTCCTCCGGCAGGGTCGCGACGTACGCCGCGACGCCCGCCGCGACGCCCGACCTCACGCCGTACGCCCTCGTGGTCGCCGAGGCGGGGGGAATCCCCGGCGCCGGAACCGGGGTGCGGGCGCGCCGGGAGGCCGTGAGCGCGGCCGACCGGGCCGTCGCGGAGGTGCTCGCCAAGGTGCCCGCCGGTTCGACCGTGCTCGTGGCGGGACTGTCCGATTCCGGGTCCACCGCCCACCTGCACGTCGCGATCGCCGCGGGCGGGCCGTACGGGCACGGGTGGCTGACCGCCGCCTCGACCCGGCAGCGGGCGCTGGTCACGATCACCGACGTCACGGCGACGGTCACCCACCTGCTCGGTCTCCCCACTCCCGAGGGCGCGGTCGGCAGGGCCTGGACGGGCGACGGCGCGGCGCCGCCCGTGACCGACGCGGCCCGCGAGCTCGCCGACGCCGACCTGGCGAGCCAGATGCTCAGGGAGGTCAGGGAGCCCTTCTTCATCACGCTGGTCGTCGCGCAACTGATCTTCTACGCCCTGGCCGCGATCGTGGTCAGGCGCCACCGGCGGATGCTCACCACCACGCGGGTGGTGGCTACGGTCAGCGGCGCGCTCCCGGTGTCGATCTTCCTGGCCCAGCTCGTGCCGTGGTGGGGCTTCGCGCACCCGATGCCCGCCCTGCTCGGCACGATCCTGGCCTTCGCCGCCCTGGTGGCGGGGCTCGCGTTCGCCGGGCCGTGGCGCCGCCACCTGCTGGGGCCGCCGGCCGTGGTCGCCGGGGTCAGCTCGCTCGCGCTCCTCGCCGACGTGGTGACGGGCTCGCGGCTGCAGGTGAACGCCGTGGCCGGGTACGAGCCCGTGACCGGCGGCCGGTTCTACGGCTTCGGCAACATGGCCTTCGCCGTCTACTCGACGGGCACGATCCTGCTCCTGGCGGCCGTCGCCCACGCGCTGCGCCGCCGGCCGAGGCTCGCCGTGGCCGTCTGCACGGCGTACGGCCTGCTCGCGATCGTCGGGGACGGCTGGCCGACGTGGGGGGCGGACTTCGGCGGGGTGCCGTCGTTCGTCCTGGGCGTGGCGGTGTGCGTGCTGATGGCCGCGGGCGGGCGGGTGTCGGTCCTCCGGCTCGGGCTGGTCGCGGTGGCGGGGGTCGTGCTCATCGCGCTGATCGCGGTGCTCGACTGGCTGCGGCCCGCCGACCGGCGCACCCACCTGGGGGCCTTCGTCCAGCAACTCGTCTCCGGCGAGGGCAGTTCGGTCGTCGGGCGCAAGTTCGCGGCGATGCTCCACACGCTGGGCAACCTGCCGCTGACGCTGCTGTCGCTGGTCGCGCTGGCGTTCCTGTTCCTCGTGCTGGCCCGGCCGTCGCGGTGGGGCGCGGCCGCGCTCAGCCTGGCGTACGAGCGGGTCCCGGAGTTGCGGGCCGGGCTGATCGGCGCGCTGACCGCGGCGTTCGCCGGGTTCCTGATCAACGACTCGGGGATCGCGATTCCGGCGATGGCCCTGACGGTCGCGGTGCCGCTGGCGCTCGCGGCGTCCGTACGCGCCCTGCAGACCGCGCCGCCCACCACAGCAGCGCGATCGTCAGCGCCAGCAGGAGCGACGGCGCCACCCAGGCCCTGACGACGTCGACGAGCCATCCCAGGTCGCGCGGCTGATCCGCCTGGCGCGCGGGCAGGTAGGCCAGCGAGAGCACGGCGAGCCGGGCGACCAGGAACGCCTCCAGGCCGGGCCAGGCGACCAGGGCCAGCAGCGCGAACCCCAGCCCGTCGTACCACGGCAGCGCGTACGGCGTGGCGAACAGCCAGGCCACGGCGACGGCCAGGGCGACCACCGGCCCCTCACGGTCCGCCTCCGGACGTCCCCGGAGCAGGAGGACGGCGAGCGCGGCCAGCAGGAGCAGCGACCCGGCCTGGATCCACGCCCGGTAGGCCCCGGGACCGAACAGCGCCTGCAGCGCCCTCTGCGCGAGCTTCCACGGCGTGGCGAGCGAGACCGACTTGCTGGCGTTCAGCAGCTGGTCGAGCGCGTGGGGCCCGGCCAGCAGGTACGCCACGAGCGCGGTCAGCGCCGCCAGCCCGGCGACCAGGGCGAGCCGCCGGGGGTTCCTGCGCAGCTCCCACGCCGTGCCCAGCGCCACCAGGCCCACGGTGGCCTTGACCGCCACGCCCAGGCCGAGCGGCACCCCGCGGCGGGCGGCCAGCCCGGCCACGACGAACGCGATGGCCACGGTGTCGAGGTGCATCCCGGCCACGAGTTCGTAGACGACCAGGGGGTTGGCCGTCCACAGCAGGGCCGCGCGGCGCTGCCGTACGGGATCGCCGGCGGCGGCCCGGTGGAGCAGCAGGCCGGTGGCGATGAACGCGGCGGCGTTGACCAGGGCCATCACGAAGACCGTCAGCCGGACCGACTCGCCCCCCACGTGGCTCGCCAGCGCCTGCACGGCCGTCGCGACCGGGCCGTACACGCTGGGCGTCCTGGTCCACTCCTCCACCCTGCCGACGACGGGATCGGCGGGAAGGTCGGCGGGCACGGTCACGTACGGGTCGTGGGCGAGGGCCGCCATCCGGCCGTACGCCGCGTAGTTGAGGTGGTCGGCCGACCCGGAGGGCGGCAGGAACGCGAGGACCGCGGCGGCGGCGCACCCGGCGACGACCAGCGTGCGCGCCCGAGGCATCCGGCCGGGGTACGCGAGACCGGCGGCCAGGCCGACGGCGCCGAGCACGAGCGCCGCGGCGGCCAGGGCGACGACGAGGTGGCCGCCGGGCGCGAGGCCGAGGGAGTAGGGAGGCTGCCACGGCCGCCCGGGCAGTCCGGGCACCATCGCGGACGGCCCGAGGGCGCCGATCGTGATCGTGAGGAGGATCGACAGGCCGCCGGCGGCCGGGGCCAGCCGGGCGGCGGTCCGTGCGCGCCCCCGAGAATCCACCCGCAAATTCCACCACACCCCTGCCGTGATCTTGCATTTTGTCGCAGGGGTGGGGGATGAGCAGGGGCGCCACCCTCCGTGATCTTGCACTTTGTCGCAAGCACCGGCGTCTACCAGGGGCTATCCCCTTCGCGATCTTGCAACGGCCACGACCGCCGGATGCTCACCTGCGAGATCTCGGCAGCCGATCTTGCATCTCGCCGTGACAGTGCAAGATCACGCACACCATATCCGCAGGTGGGGGCACCCGCAGGCCACTTTCTGCATGATCACAAAGCTCATCAGCCCAGGTAGACGCGCTGCCTGCGACAAACTACAAGATCACGGTGTGGGGTTAGGGGCGGCGGAGGGCGGAGCGCGCCTGGCCCACGGCGGGCTCGCGGGCGGCGAGAGCCAGGCCGACGTCACGGAGCTGCCTGGCCCTGTGCAACTGGGAGCGCCAATCGGTGCCGGTCGCCCGGTGCGACATCTCGACCTCGACCTCGACCACCCGGAAACCCTTCCTGAGCAGGTCGACGGTGAGGCCGGTCTCGACGCCGAAACCGTGCGCGAGCGGCCGGCCCGCCTCGAACGCGGCCCGGGTGAGACACCGCTGCCCGTTGAGCGGCTGGGTCGCCTCCCAGCCGGTGAGCCGCTTGATGCCGTCCCGGGCCAGCCGTACGACCATGCCGTGCCCGCCGAGCTTGACCCTGGTCGCGAACGCCGCGATGGTCATGTCGGCCTCGCCGTCGCGCACCGGCGCGATCAACGGGAGGGCCGCCGCCGCCGTCTCGCCCAGGTCGGCGTCGAGGAACAGCAGGTGCCGGGGACGCTCCTCGTCGAGGAGGCGCACCGCCTCGGCCCCGCTCTCCATCGCCGCGGCCTTGCCCCGGTTGCGGCTGTGCCGTACGACCCGGGCGCCCGCCGCCCTGGCCACCCGGCCGGTCTCGTCGGACGAGCCGTCGTCGACCACGACCACGAGATCCACGCCGGGCAACTTCAGGGCGGCGGTCACGGTGGCGCCGATCCGGTCGGCCTCGTCCTTCGCCGGAATCACCACCGCGGTGTCCGGCTCGGGCACTGCCATTTCCCCCATGCGCCTAACCCTGGTGCTCGGCCGTGAGCAGATCGGCGGGCACCGTGTCGTGCACGGTGAACACCGAGTCGAGCCCGGTGACCTGCAGAATCTTGCGTACCGCCGGTCTCGGCGCCGCCACCTCCAGCGTGCCGCCCCGCTCGCGCAGCCGCTTGAGCGCCGACAGCAGCACGTTCATGCCCGTGGAGTCGCAGAACTCCACTCCGGACATGTCGATGACCACCCGGTCCGGCCCGGTCTCCAGCAGGCGGGTGAACTCCGCCTGCAGCCGGGGCGCGGTATATAGGTCGATTTCGCCGAAGACGGCCATGACGGCCTGACCGGCGTGGGATTGCGTCGCGACTTTGAGCTCCACGAGGCGCACACTAGCGTCGTCCCGGCCCCGGGTCACGTTCCATCGGATTCGTCGAAGAGTCGTCCGCCCTTTGTCCCCGATTCCGGCCCCATGTAAACGGCGAGTGCGCGAAGCTTGACGCTATGCGACACCGGCGTCGCCGGATGGAGGGCCCGGAACCTCCGCGTCTTGGTCGTCACTTCGCAAAGGAGGGCGGGCGCCGAGCACAGCGGGCCCGAGAGCAGATGAACACTGAGATACCCGAGGATCCCCAGCGCCGCGTGCTGCGCGAGCATCTGGAGACCATCCAGGTCCGCACCGAGAAGGCCTCGTCGTGGCGCGAGGCGGCCGAGCCGCTGCGCGGCCTGGTCAACCGCGAGGGGTACGTCCCGGTCAGCGCCCGGCTGGCGACCGAGGACCTCGATTTCCTCGCCGAGGCCCGCGAGGAGCTGCTGTGCTTCTCCGAGCTCGGCATCCGGCTGCTCGACCTGCATCAGCCCAGGGACGCGGGCGGCATCTCGAGCGACCCGGCGAACCCGATCCTGCGATGCCGGAGCTGCATGTGGCGCTGGCCGTGCCCCACGTTCCGGGCCATGGCGGAGGCGTTCGCCCCGCGCCGCCGTGAGGCCGCCCCCGGCATCCCTCCCTGGCGTGGCCAGCTGGAGCACCAGGGCGAACCGTGACCCCGCCGACCTGCGCTTTCTGGGGGCTTCACGCGGCGCCAAGCGCGGGCGAAGTCGTCGTTAAGCGGCCGCCATGGAGGCGCTCCTAACTTCCCCTGTGTAAGGGCCGGCGTACGGAGACGGACGCCGGCCGACACAGGAGAGGACCGCAGGGCCCGGACGCGGATGGGCTTTCGGGTCCCGGATGGGAAGAGTGTCATGAAACTGGTCTACAAGGTCCTGGCCTCACTGGTCGCCGCCGAGGTCGCCGTGCAGGCGATGATGGTCGTCCTCGGCGACGCCGGCCTGTTCAAGTACATCGAGCAGGGCGGCGTGATCGACAAGGCGACCGCGGAGAGCGGGGGGATCCAGTTCCCCGAATTCTTCGCCTTCATGGTCCACGGCATGAACGGGATGATGGTCATCCCGGTGATCGCACTGCTCCTGCTGATCTCCTCGTTCTTCGCCAAGATCCCCGGGGCGGTCAAGGGGGCCGCCCTCGTGGTCCTGCTCGTCGTGGTCCAGGTCTCCCTCGGCCTCCTCGGCCACCAGATCCCCGCCCTGGGCGCCCTGCACGGCCTGAACGCGCTGCTGCTGTTCAGCGCGGCCGTCCACGCCGCACGCCGCGGCCGCGGGGTGGAGGCGAGCGTCCCGGGCCGGTCGCACGCCCGTGTCGAGACGGTCGTCTGACGGCGATCCGATGGACAGGACTCGCCGTCGCGGCGCCCGGCTGCGCCTCGCCCTGGCGGGCGCCGCGACCATCGCCCTGCTCGCCCCGCCGGCCTGGCTCTGGCAGGACAGCCTCATGCCCGGTACGTACTCGGTGATGGACATGGGGTACCCCGACTACGGCGGCGCCCTGACCCACGTGGCCGGCACATCGGAGCACTCAGAGCACCCACAGCACCCACAGCATTCAGGCCACAGCGCCGGACACACCGGGCACGGCGCGGCGGCGCGCAGCCTGACGTCGTTGACCGCCGACCCGGACCGCGAGGCCGACGTCGCGATCACCCTGGTCGCCCGCGAGCAGCGGTTCCGGCTGCCCACCGGCCGCCCGGTGGACGGCTACACCCTGAACGGCACCTCGCCCGGCCCGGTCATCCACGCGAGCGTCGGGCAGCTGGTGCAGGTCCGGCTGGTGAACGAGTCGGTGCCGGGCGGCATCACGCTGCACTGGCACGGCGTCGACGTGCCGGGCGCCGCCGACGGAGTCGCCGGCGTCACCCAGGACGCGGTCGGCGTGGGCGGGTCGTTCACCTACCGCTTCGTCGCCGGCCAGGCAGGCACCTTCTGGTACCACTCCCACCAGGTCTCCCACGAGCAGGTGCGCCGCGGCCTGCTGGGCGCCCTCGTGGTCGCCCCAGAGCGCCCGTCCACCGGCGTCGTCGACGTCGTAGCGCTGATGCACCTCTACGACGGAGCCCGCACGATCAACGGCAGGGAGGGCGACGTGCGGACCGAAGCCCGCCCCGGCGAGCGGGTGCGCGTGCGGGTGATCAACACGGAGAACGGCCAGACGCCCGTATGGGTCGGCGGGGCCCCGTTCCGGCTCGCCGCCGTCGACGGCACCGACCTGCACGGGCCCGCGCCCGTGCGGGACACCGCCGTGCTGGTCACGGCGGGCGGCCGCGCCGACATCGAGGTGACCATGCCCGAGGACGGCTCGCCGGTGCGGGTCCACGTCGGCGGCCGGGCCGGCGTCGTGCTCGGATCGCGGTCGTACGACGCGCCCGCCGTCCCCCGGCCCGCGGTCACGCTCGACCCGCTCTCCTACGGCACGCCGGCGCCGCTGGGGCTCGATGCCGACCGGCCCGACCGGCGGTTCGACTACGAGATCGGGCGCCGCCCCGGCTTCCTGGACGGACGTCCGGGAGTCTGGTGGACGATCAACGGCCACATGTTCCCCGACGTGCCGATGTTCGTGGTCGCCGAGGGCGACGTGGTGCGGGTGCGCATCGTCAACGACAGCGGCGAGCCGCACCCCATGCACCTGCACGGCCACCACGCCGTGGTGCTGAGCCGGGACGGCGTACGGGCGACGGGCAGCCCGTGGTGGGTGGACTCGCTCGAAGTCGGCGCCGGCGAGACGTACGAGATCGCCTTCGTGGCAGGCAACCCCGGCATCTGGATGGACCACTGCCACAACCTGCCGCACGCGACCGAGGGTCTCGTCGCCCATCTCATGTACGAGGGGGTCACCACGCCCTTCACCGTGGGCGGGACCACCGCGAACGAGCCGGAGTGAGCCTCAGGCCAGCGGCAGCGTGATCTCGAAGCGGCAGCCGGGGCCCTCGTTGGCCACGCCGATCACGCCGTCGTGGGCCTCCACGATGCCGCGTGCGATCGCGAGGCCGAGCCCGGCGCCGCCGTCGGGGCCGGGCGTCCGGGCCGCCTCGCCGCGGAACGCGACGTCGAAGACCCGGGGAAGGTCCTCCTCCGGGATTCCGCCGCAGCCGTCGAGCACGGACAGGCGGGCGGTGGTCCCTTCGGTCACCGCCCGCACGACGACCGTTCCCCCGGCGGGCGTGTGGCGGATGGCGTTCACCACCAGATTGCGTACGGCCCGGCCGAGCTGCCCGGCGTCGGCGTGGACCGGGACGCGCGGGTCCGCCTCCCCGGTCAGCCGCACGCCCCCGGCGCGGGCGAGCGGCTCGACGGCGGCGAGGGTGTCCGCGACGAGGTCGCCGAGCCCCGTGCGGGTGAGCGTGGGCCGCAGTGCGCCCGCGTGGATCCGCGACAGCTCGAACAG
The DNA here is from genome assembly GCF_039649665.1 of Microbispora sp. ZYX-F-249. Classification (NCBI taxonomy): domain Bacteria; kingdom Bacillati; phylum Actinomycetota; class Actinomycetes; order Streptosporangiales; family Streptosporangiaceae; genus Microbispora; species Microbispora maris. The sequence goes on from NZ_JBDJAW010000026.1 coordinate 18,894, forward strand.
GTCCTCCACCATCCCGGCGAGCCGGTCGACCTCCACCCTGATCTGGACGTGATAGCGCTTGACGGTCTCGGGGTCGTCGGCCACCCCGTCCTCCAGCGCCTCCACCATCGCCCGCATGCCGGCCAGGGGGGTGCGCAGGTCGTGGCTGACCCACGCGACCAGTTCGCGCCGCGCGCTCTCCAGCGCCCGCTCGCGCTCGCGGCCCAGCCGCAGCCGCTCGTACGCCTGCTCCAGCGCGGTGCCGATGGTCTGCAGCTCGGCCGGGAGCGGCGTGGGCGGCGGGACGAACCGGCCGGAGGGCGGCACGCTCTCCAGCGCGCCGACGAGGCTCCTGCTGGCGCGCACCACCGTCCGGGCGTTCACCAGCGCGACGCCGAGCCCCACCAGGCCGCCGATGCCGACGACGGTGAGCACGATGTTCTTCGGCCGCCCGTCGATGATCATGGCGAGCGTGATGGCGACCACCCCGGCCAGCGTCGCGGAGACCGTCACCGCCGCCACGACCGCGAGCATCACGCCGATCGACCGGCGGCGCAGGACCCGCAGCAGCGCCAGGCCGAGGGCCGCGATGACGAGGCCGAGCCCGGCGGCGACCGCGACGATCTGGACGATCACGACAGCGGCTCGTAGCGGTAGCCGACGCCCCAGACCGTCACGATCCGGTGCGGGTCGGTCGGATCGTCCTCGATCTTCTCCCGCAGCCTGCGCACGTGGACCGTCACGGTGGAGGAGTCGCCGAACGACCAGCCCCAGACCTGGTCGAGCAGGGCCGTACGGCTGAACGCCTGGCGGGGGTTGCGCAGCAGGTAGACGAGCAGGTCGAACTCGCGGGCGGTCAGGGTGATCTCCTTGCCGCCCAGGCGCACCTCGTGGGCGCCGACGTCGACCACCAGGTCGCCGTCGCGCAGCACGCCGGTGCCGGTGGGCACCAGCGCACCCCGGGCCCGCCGCAGCACGGACTGCACGCGCAGGGCCAGCTCACGCGGGCTGAACGGCTTCGTCACGTAGTCGTCCGCGCCGGTCTCCAGGCCGACCACCCGGTCCATCTCCTCACCGAGGGCGGTCAGCATGATCACCGGGACGGGCCGGCGCTCCCGCAGCTTCCGGCAGACCTGCAGGCCGTCGAGCTTGGGCAGCATCAGGTCGAGCACCATCAGGTCGGGCGGGTCGGCCAGCGCCCGGCGCAGCGCCTCGGCGCCGTCGCCCACGCACTCGACCTCGTGCCCGTCGCGTTCCAGATAGCGGGCCACCACCTCGGCGACGGTGGGGTCGTCTTCCACCACCAGGACGCGGGCGGGATTCTGGGAGGTTCTCGAGGAGGGCACGTCCCCCACGGTAAGTCCGCCGGGCGGCCCGGCGAAGCGCCGTCACCTCCCCGTAAGAACCAGTCGCGCGGCGGCCGTCGCGCGTCGGGGAGAACACGCACGTCGTGCACACGGCCGCCCCGCACGCCGCGGCTCCGCGTCAGGGCGCGTCCGGCGAGCCGCTCGATGGAGGCGAACGGCGCGTCAGGGAGACGACACTCCCGCCGTACGCAGGTCCACGATGCTCCGGCGCTCTCGTGCGGGAGGTGTCGTGTCGTCCAGGGGCGGCACGCCGATGGCCGTCATCGTGAGGATCCGCCAGCCGGGCCTGACGCCGAGCCGGGTGTGCAGCCCTTCGAGGTCGAAGGCGCGGAACTGCCGGCAGGACAGGCCCATCGCATGGGCCTGCACAGTCATATGGGCCACCGCCTGGCCGAGGTCGTAGTCGGCGAACTCGGAGTAGAGCAGGCCGCTGTCGTCGGTCTCGCGGTGGGCCAGGTTGACGACCAGCGCGCTGGCATCGGGCGCCCACCGGCGCGAGCTGCCGGCGAGGTGCTGCACGAGGTGCTCGTGCCCGTCCTCTCCGCGGCGGCGCAGGTGGAACGACCAGGGCTGCGAGTTACCGGCGGACGGAGCCCACCGGGCCGCCTCCAGCAGGGTCTCGACGTCCGAGCCGGACAGCCGATGGCGCGGATCGAAGCGCAGAGGACTGAAACGCCCACGGAGGGCCGGTGTGAGTTGCGGAAGGTTCATGCCTCAACCAGGGGGACCGGGTGGTGTGCGCCGTGCAGCCGCGCCAGGAACGCCGCGAGTCGGGTGATTTCGCGGTGATCAAGCGGAGTCTACGGCGCATGCGCTGCGGACAGCCGATGGGACCGGCCGGCGGAGGAGCCATGACTCTCTGTTGATGAACTGCCGCCGACCGCGATGATTCACGTGAAACCTCATGAATCACGGGTATGCGAACCGATTCTGACCAGGGGAGTGTCCGACAGATGCCGCCCGTCGCGAGCGAGGACGCATCACCAGGCGAGGATGAACGGACACGATCAAGCTCGCGGTTGTCGGGCCCACCGCGTACCTTGTGGCTATGGCCCGTATCGTACTGACCGTACTGGGGATCCTCCTGGCCCTCTGGCTGGTGTTCGGATTCGTGATCCCCGCCCTGTTCGCGACGCTGAAGTTCCTGCTGATCATCGGGATCGTCGCCCTCGTCGCCGTGGTCGCCGTCACCGTCGTCGGGAAGCTGTCCCGCTGACGTGAACGCGCTCCAGGCCGCCATCGGATCGCTCCTCTGGCTGCTGGCCGAGCCGGCCGCCGGGTCCCCGGGCCCCGGCGCGCTGACCGCGGTCGGGCTGGCCGGAGTGGCCGTCCTGGTGTTCGCCTGGATGCTCTCCCGGCTGGCCGGCGTCCCCGTTCTGCGTGAGGGGCCGGGCAGGCCGTCGTACACCGGTGAGACGGCGATGGTCAGGCTGCGCGATCCCGGCACGCCCGGCCGTCCCCGTCCCCGCGCACCATCGGGAAGCCCCGCGCTCGTCTGACCGGAGATCCGGTCGGACGAGCGCTTTCGTCATGCCCTCATCCACGGGCAACAGGTCACAGACGAAAGGCTTCCCATGTTCGACTTCGTGCTCGACCCCGCCTACCGGCTCATCGACGCGCTCAGCCACCTCACCGGCGCCGGACTCGCGATCGTCCTGGTCACCCTCGCCGTACGGCTGTCGCTGCTGCCGCTGAGCGTCCGCGTCGCGCGGGCGCAGCGGATCCGCATGCGGCTCGCGCCACAGGTGGACGGGCTGCGTACTCGGTGGAAGAACGACCCGCAGCGGCTCCTGCGCGAGGTCGACGCGTTGTACGCCAAGGAGGGCGTGGGCCGGTTCTCCGGCTATCTCCCGGCGTTCGCGCAGTGGCCGTTCTTCACGGTGACCTACCGGCTGTTCACGGCGGCCGTCGTCGCGGGCCACCCGAACCTGCTGCTGGCGCAGAGCGTGCTCGGCGTGCCGCTGGGGGAGCACCTCGCCGCCGTGCTCGCCGGGGCGGGCCTGGTCAGCCCCGCCGCCGGGGTGTTCGCCGCGCTGCTCGCGCTGCTCGTGGCCGTGGCCGTGATCGCCGCCCGCAGGGTCGAGCCCACCGCGCCGATGCGGCGTCTGGCGGTCCTGATGCCGTTCTGGACCGTGCTCGCCGCGGCCTTCCTCCCGCTCGCGGCGGGCGTCTACCTGCTCGTGAGCAGCGCCTGGACGACGGCCGAGCGGGCCGTGCTCCACCCCCGCGCGGCCTGACCCCGGATCGGTGGAATGCTGGCGGGCATGATCCGTGACCATGCGATCGTGACCTGGGCGGCCGGGGACGACGGCCGGGAGGACCTGCGGGCGCTCCTGGCCGCCTACCACCTGCGGACCGAGGCCGAGAAGGGCGTCCCGGTGGCCGACGCGGCGCGCCTGCCCGAGCGCTACCGGGCGGAGGTCGAGGATCCGGGCGCGGCGTTCGCGGACGACGTCGTGCTGGTCGCGCGCCGTGGCGACGCCGCGATCGGCTGCGTGGTGCTCGCGGCGCCCGCGGGTGGACGGGCGGAGATCAAACGCCTGTGGGTGGACCCGGACGAGCGGGGCAGGGGCGTGGCCGCCGCGCTCGTCCGCGCCGCGCTCTCCCGGGCGCACGCGACCGGCCTGCGGTCGGTACGGCTGTCGGTGTGGCGGTGGCGGACGACGGCGATCGCCCTCTACGAGCGGCTCGGGTTCACCGTCACCGCGCCGTGGGACTCCCGTGACGACCTGATCTGCATGGAGCACACCCTCGGCCGGTCCCGAGGCCCGGCCGTGCGCGGGGTGTGAGGGCGCGCGTCAGCCGACCTCGCGCAGCACCGGAATTTCGGACAGCTCGGCGTGCCCATTCCGGTCAGGCCATGAGGCGGGCACGACGGCCCAGACGGTGGTCGCCTCCTCCTCGTGCCGGACTCCCCAGCGCTCGGCGAGGTACTCCACGATGCCGAGTCCGCGGCCGCCGAGGGACGACAGCGTCGGGCGGCCCGCCCGGGGCTCCGTGTACGCGCCACCGTCGCTCACGGCCACCTCGACCTGCGAATCCGAGCAGACCCAGGCCACTTTGAGCCGCCCGCACGGGAGAGGATGGGCGTGGCGCAGCGCGTTGCTCAGCAGTTCACTCATGATCAACACGACGTCGTCGACGGCGGAGGCGAGCAGCCCCGCGGTCGAAAGCTCGGCACTCAGGCGCTGACGTGCGACGGCGACGCTCGACGGTGCGTACGGCAGCATCACGACGCTCGACGCACTCACCTCCCCCATACCCCCGTATCTGCTGCACGAGCAACTACGACCGAAATGCCCCGCTCACTCAGCCGGGAAACCGTGCCCCGCATCACAGCTTGTGCACATTGGACAATAGATCAGTCCTTAAGTGGTGACGCCACGCTCCGATCTGTCCTGGCAGGATGAAGATTCCGCCGAGTTCAGCACCAGCCGCATGCGGGTTCCCCCGCCGGACCGGGGCAGCGCGGCGACGTCCCCGCCCTGGGCCCGGGCGAGGTTGCGCACGATGTAGAGCCCCAGGCCGACCCCGCCGAACCTGCGCCGGTTGCCGCTGTCGGCCTGGACGAACCGCTCGAAGATCCGCTCCCGGTCGCCCGGCGCGATGCCCACTCCCTCGTCGTCCACCACCAGCACGACCCGGTCGTCCTCCGGCCACGCCTCGACCCGGATCAGGCCGCCGTCGGGGGAGTACTTGAACGCGTTCTCCAGCAGTTGGGCCAGGAGGATGTCGGTGGCCAGGGCGTCGCCGTACGCGAGGGGGAGGTCGGGCGGGATGTCCACCTCCAGCCGGTGCCGGTCTGACAGGACCGGCAGCCCCAGCGTCGCCGCGTGCACCCGGGCGGCCAGGTCGAAGGGCTCGACCCTGACCTTCAGCTCCTCCGCGCCCGCCCGCGCGCCGAGCAGGAGATGGTCCATGAGCTGCCCGAGCGAGCGGGCGCGCTCGGCGATCGTGTGGACCGCCCCCCGCCGCTCCACGTCGGACAGGTGGTCCCAGCGGGAGTCGAGCGTGCTGGCGAAGCCGTGCACGATCGTGATCGGCGTCCGCAGTTCGTGACTGGTGGTGGCGAGGAACAGGTCCTTGGCCTCCTCCAGCTCCTTGGCCCGGGTCACGTCGCGGAAGTCGACGACGGTCTCCCCCGTCTCCCGGATCTCCGCGCACAGCACGTCGAGCCAGCGGCCGGACGGGAGCTGGAAGGTGAGCTTCTCCCCCGGCGCCGGCAGCGGGAAGGGCGGCGGCCCGCCGATGACCCGGTCCGCCGGGTGGCCGGTCAGCTCGGCCGCGGCCGGGTTCCACCGCACGACCGCCCCCGCGCCGTCCAGCACCGCGATGCCGTCGGCGCTCGCGTCGAAGACCGCCCGCTCGTGGGCGCGCTGCCGCACCGCGTCCTGGTAGGCCGTCGCGTTGGCGACCGCGATGCCGGCGTGCCCGGCGAGCAGTTCGAGCAGTTCGAGCTCCAGATGACTCGCCTTGCGCCGGGCGAACAACGCGTAGAGCGCTCCATAGGGACGCCCGCCGACGGCGGCGATGCCGACGGCGATCGTGTGCAGGCCGGGCAGGCGCGCCCAGATCAGGTCCGGGAAGCCCTCCGGGCCGGTCTCCAGCAGCACGGTCTTGCCGGTGCGCAGGAGCTTGGCGACCAGGCTCGTGTGCAGGTCGGCGGTGGCCCCGCGCAGCGTCTCCGGCAGCCGGTGGACGCCGACCAGGCGCAGCCGGTCCCCTTCTATGGACACGAAACCGCCGGCGTCGGCGCCGGTCAGCTCGGTCAGGCTCGCGGCGATCCGGTCGAGCACGACGGGCAGGTCGAGTTCGGCGTTGATGTCGCCGACCACGTCGGTCAGCCTCCGCACCAGGCGGGCGCGCCGCACCATCCTGCCGTGCGCCGCGTCGTCGTCCTCGGCGGCGTGGTAGACGTTCACGTACCCCAGCAGGACGCCGCCCGGCGAGCTCAGCGCGCTCGTGTCCACCCGCAGGTCGAGCAGCCGCCCGTCGCGGTGGAGACGTTTGGTGGTCAGCGACACCCGGCCGCCCGCGCGTACGCGTTCGAGTACGGCGTTGTGCTCGGCCATCAACTCGTCGGGCACGATCGGCGCCCGCCTGCCGAGCAGATCGGCCGCGGGCCAGCCGAACATCCGCTCGGCCGCCGCGTTCCAGCTCAGCACGGCCAGGTCGCGATCGAGCGCGACGATCGCGTCGGGGGAGCCGGCCAGGACCGCACGCGCGAGGCCCTCCTCGACGTCGCTCCCGTGGAGTTCCGCGCCGGGGCCGCCGCCCGGCTCCATGTCGAATTCGCCCGCGAGCACGTCCGCGGCGTCAGCGACCACGGGGGCGATGTCCGCCGCCCGGCCGTCCACGCTGCTGTCACCCACGCCCCCATCGTGCCTTCTTTCACCTTTTGATCATGGCCTTTTCCGTCACCTCGCAATCGCTCCGATACGCTGCCTGCACGCAGAGAAGAGAAAGTGGGGCCGCCCATGTCCACCGAGGACCTCGAAGCCCTGCTCCGCGTGACCTCGCCGGGCTACGTCGGCGAGACCCCGCCCGAGGTCGCCTTCGGCACCACCGACGCGCCGGTGGGCCGCCTGGTCCTCGCGGTGACCGCACGCGGCGTGCTCGCCTGCACCTACGAGGGCGAGCACGAGGTCTTCGCCCGGATCTCCCGCGCCGTCGGCTCGTTCATCGGGCCGGACCCGCGCCGCCTCGATCCCCTCCGCAGGGAGCTCGACGCCTACTTCACGGGCAGGCTGCGCACCTTCTCCCTCTCCGTGGACCTGCGTCTGGTCACGGGCTTCAGCCGTACGGTGATCCAGCTCATGCCGGCCGTGCCGTACGGCAGCGTCACCACCTATCAGGACATCGCCGAGCGGATCGGGCGGCCGCAGGCGCCCCGCGCGGTGGCCAACGCCCTCGCCGGCAACCCGGTCTGCCTGCTCCTGCCGTGCCACCGCGCCGTGGAGGGCCCCGGCGCGCTGGGCGGCTACGCGGGCGGCCAGGCGGCCAAGGAGCACCTGCTCCGCCTGGAGGGCGCGCTCCAGCCCGGCTCCGGCCCGGTGCCGGGCCGGCCCTAGGCCGCGCGGCCCCGGGAACGGAGGCGGCGGGCCGGGACGGACACCGCCACGGTCGCCAGCGCGGCCACCAGGAACGCGGCGAGCGCGGCGTTCATCCAGGGCTGGTGGACGAACCCGAGGGCGAGGCGGACCTCGGTCCAGATCCCGTCCCACCAGCCGACGGTCGGGGTGGAGGTCACGATCCAGTACGCGACGAACCCGAGGATCCACGGCACGACCATGAGCCAGCGCGAGGGGGCGTCCTCGGCCGTGTTCCACCGGGCGGCCCCGCCGAGCAGGAAGTAGTCCACCACGAGGACGGCGAACATCGGCACGAACACCGCCCCGATCACGCTCAGGAACGCGCCGTAGGAGTTCACGTCGGCGAACAGCGCGATCAGCGTGGTGAGCACACCGATCACGACCGAGACCACCCGGCGGTCCCAGCGCGGCGCGAGGTTCTGGATCGACACGGTCGTCGAGTAGACGTTCGCGAACGACTGGTCGGCCTCGCGCAGCACCAGGATGCCGAAGAACACGACCCCGAGAGGGGCGGCCACGAACGGGTCCCACACCTTGTCCCCGTCGTTGCCCACCAGGGCGAGCGCGGCGATGCCGAGGGCCAGGCAGGCCACCTGCGCGATCGTGTATCCCGCCACCACGCCGGTGAACGCCGCGCCGCTCGACCGCGAGTGCCGGGCGTAGTCGGCCGCCATCGGCACCCACGACACCGACAGCGCGATCACGTAGTCGACGGCGGGGGCGAAGGCGTCCCAGGAGCCGCCCCCCACGGACGGCCCCTGGTTGAACAGGGCGACCGACAGCCAGATCATCGCGATCACCACGCCCGCCGTGACGTAGCGGCGCAGCAGTCGCAGCGCGCCGAGAGGCCGGATCGTCAGCGCGATCGTCAGCGCACCTGCCGCGAGCACCCACACCGCGTACGGCACCGCCGTGCCGAACAGGGCCTGCGCGCCGTTGGCGATCACCCACAGCTCGAAGGCGCCCCAGCCGAGCATCTGCACGATGTTCAGCACGGTGGGGACGTACGACAGACGGGCCCCGAACAGGCCGCGCAGCAGCACCATCGCGGGCCGCCCGGTCCGCGTGCCGGGGATCGCGGCCAGACCGACCATCGCCGTCCCGAGCAGGCTGCCGACGACGGCCGCGACCACCGCCGCGGTGAAGGTCAGCGGCTTGCCGCCCAGCGGGTCGAGCAGGAACAACGCCCCCGAGAAGCCGAGAAGGCTGACGCCGAGATTGGCCCAGAACGCCCCCTGGTCGAGCAGGCCCAGGGTTCTCGGGGCCTCCTCGTCCAGGGTGAGCGGAACCTCCGCGTGCGCGTCGTCGACGACGGCAGAAGTCATCACACGCTCCCTACGCCGGCATTATCCGGACAGGTTCATGCGGTCGGCGGCACGACTTCGATCCGCCCTCTCAGCCCGGTCACGCCCGAGCTCCCGCGGGTATTGATGATGTCTTTGGGATTATGACACTTCTTTGACCGTTTTCCTATGCGACGTAGGGCACCCCGCCGGTCTCGCTGACCATCGGGCGCCCGGCGGCGGCCCACAGCTGCATGCCGCCGTCCACGTTGACGGCGTCCCTGCCGACATGGTTGAGCCACATCGCGGCGTGCGCCGACCGTCCGCCGACGCGGCAGACCACGTACACCGGCCGGTCGTGCGGCACCTCGTCCACCCGCGCCTGCAGCTCGCCGAGCGGGATGTGGACGGCGCCGGGCGCGTGACCGGCCACCCACTCCTCGTTCTCACGGACGTCGAGCAGGTACGCGTCGTCGGGCAGGGCGTCGGGGGTGATTTCCGGCAATGTCATGCGCCCATTGTGGCCGCACGCCGCCGATGCCCGGGCCAAGGCCGGAAGCTGTGACCCACGGTGATCCGCGGACGCTACTTGAGGAGGCGGGACATCCGGCGATCGGCCAGCGGCTTGCCGCCGGTCTGGCAGGTCGGGCAGTACTGCAGCGAGGAGTCGGCGAACGACACCTCCCTGATCGTGTCGCCGCACACCTCGCACGCCTCGCCCGTACGGCCGTGCACGCGCAGGCCCGGCTTCCTGTCCGACTGGAGGTCCTTGGCGGCCTGCCCCCTGGCCCGGCCGACCGCGTCCCGCAGCGTGCTCACGATCGCGTCGTGCAGGTCGGCGACCTGGCCGTCCGTCAGCGTTCCGGCGATCTTGAAGGGGGACATCTTCGCGACGTGCAGCACCTCGTCGGAGTAGGCGTTGCCGATGCCGGCGATCACCTTCTGGTCCCGCAGCAGGCCCTTGATCTGCGTCCGGCTGCCGCCCACGATCGTCTTCAGCACGCTTGGCGTGAAGTCCTCCGCCAGCGGGTCGGGCCCGAGGCCGGCGACCCCCGGGACGTCCTCGGGATCGCGCACCACGTACACCGCCAGGCGCTTCTGCGTGCCGAGCTCGGTGAGCTCGAAGCCGGGGGCGCGGCCGTCCTCGCCGGGCGACAGCCGTACGCGGACCGCGAGCGGGCCCTTGCCCGGCCGCACCGGCCGCGCGCCCGTGAGGTCGTCGCGCCAGCGCAGCCGGCCGCCGCGCGCCAAGTGGGTGACGAAGTGCAGGCCGACGCAGTCGACGTCGAGGAACTTGCCGTGCCGCGCCACGCCGGTGACGAGCAGCCCGGCGAGCGCGGTGACGGGCGGGTCGACGGTCTTCAGGGCCTGGAAGGCGGTCACGTCGACGCCGACGACGGCATGGCCGACGGCGTGCTCGCGGAGGAACTCGGCGAGCGCCTCGACCTCGGGCAGCTCCGGCATGCCTTCAGACTAGGTCGCGTCCCGTGATCTTTTCAGCCCGCCGCGGCGTACGGCGGAAGATCACGGGACACTCTCCGGCCCGGCAGGGTCAGGGGACGTCCCAGAACGCGAGCTCGTGCTCCATGCCCCGGACGAACAGCTCCCGGGCGCGCGCCGGGTCGGGAGCCGCCTCGTCGATCATCACGGCGATGCGCGCGGAGAGGGCGGCGAAGCCGGGATCGGCGTAGGTGTCCACCCACGCCTTGTACCGGGGCTCGGCGGGCGGGTCGGCGGCCAGGATCCGGCCGAGCGTCGAGTAGCCCCACATGCAGGGGTACAGCGCGGCCAGGCCTTCCGCGTAGTCGGCCGCCGCCTCCAGCAGGAACGAGGTGTACGCCGCGCAGGCCGGGCCCTTCACCGCGCCGTCGAGGTCGGCGCCGAACTCGGCCGACAGCGACCGGTGCAGGTCCAGCTCGTCGTGCCAGGTGGCGTACGCGAGATCGACCAGGTCGCCGAGGTGACCGTCCGGAGCCTGCCAGGCCAGCCGGCTGAACACCCGGACGTAGTCGAGCAGGTAGAGGTAGTCCTGCTCAAGCCACGACCGGAAGACCGGCTCGGGCAGGTCGCCCGCCGCGATGCCGCGTACGGTCGGGTGCGCGAGCTGGGCGTCCAGCATCGGCCGCCCGATGGCATGCAGCTCGTCAGATATTCCCATAAAGGCACATTCTGGCCTGGATCGGCGCGTTACGCTCGATCACGTGACACTGACGATCGCCGAGGAAGTGCTGCTGCTGGCCTACCGGGAGGACACCGGCAAGCCGATCATCGGGTCGATGGAGCTCGACTGCGCCCTGGCGGGTGCTCTGCTCGCGGAGCTCGCCGTACGCGGACGCGTCGGCTTCGACGGCAAGAAGCTGCGGGTCGAGAACGGCTCCCCGCTGGGTGACGAGGAACTGGACGCGACGCTGTCCCGGATCATCGGTGAGGCCGGGCGGCACGACGCCGGCTGGTGGGTGGGCAAGCTCCGCATGGGCAGGCTGCGCAAGCGGCTGCTCACCCGCCTCGCCGCCCGGGGCGTGCTGAGCGAGCAGGAGGGCAAGGTCCTGGGAATCTTCCCCACCACGCGCTATCCCGAGCTCGACCCGCGCCACGAGCAGGGCGTGCGGGAGCGCGTCCAGAACGTGCTGACCGGGGCCGAGCCCGACGAGCGGACGGCGGTGCTGTTCGCGGTCATGCATGCGGCCAGACTCGACCGCAAGGCGTTCCCCGGGGCGCCGAAGGACCGGGTCAAGGAGATCGCCCAGGGCCAGTGGACGGGCGAGGCGGTCCGCAAGACGATCGCGTCCGTGCACGCCGCCGTCGTCGCGGCCACGACCGCCGCGACGGTCGCCGCCACCGCCGGAGGCTGACCCGGCCGGAACCGGCGGCCGACCCTGCCGGAACCGGAGGGAGCCCCGCCGCCCGTGCCGCGCATCCCGCGCATCCCGCGCACCCCGCGCGCCCACGTGAGCGGCCGGGCGCGTCGCACGGCCGCCGCGGCTACTTGGTGATCACGTCCTTGGGGACCTGCTTGTCGGCGGCGAGCGCCTCGAACAGGCGCAGCGCCTTCTGCGTGTCCCACTTCACCACCGCCTGGCCGCCGATCGTGGGCAGCGAGCCGATCGGCACGGCGGTGGCGACGGGTCCCTCGCGCATGGCCAGACCGACCGACAGCAGGTCGAACAGGCCGGTGCCGGGGTCGACGGCGACCGAGTCGGCCGCGCTCAGCGCCAGCGGGACCGAGGTGAACGGGTTGATCAGCGTGCCCGGGCTCGCGGCCTTCTGCACGACGGCCGAGAAGAACTGACGCTGCCGCTGGGTGCGCTCGAAGTCCGGGATGGCGCCGGTGGCCCGGGTGCGGACATAACCGAGCGCGGTGCCGCCGTCCATGTCCTGGCAGCCCTTCTTCAGGTCGATCCCGGCCTTCGGGTCCTTGATGTCCTGCTTCACGCAGATGTTGACCCCGCCGACCGCGTCCACGATGCCGACGAACCCGCCGAACCCGATCTCCATGTAGTGGTCGATCCGGATGCCGGTCACCCGCTCGACGGTCTTGGCCAGGAGCTTCGGCCCGCCGAAGGCGTACGCCGCGTTCAGCTTGCCGCTGCCGTGCCCCTCGATCGGGACGTACGAGTCGCGCGGCAGGCTGACCAGGGTCGGCCGGCCGCTGTCGGGGATGTGCAGCAGCATCATCGTGTCGGTGCGCTTGCCGACGGCCTTGCCGGTGGCGAGCTTCCTGCGCTGTGCCGCGGTCAGCCCCGCCCGGCTGTCGGACCCGACCAGCAGCCAGTCCTCGCCCGGCGTCTCGGCGGGCCGTCCGCTGTAGTCGGTCAGCGACTCGACCGGCTTCAGCCGGGAACCGATCCAGAAATATCCGGCTACGGCGGCGACGAGCAGGAGCACGACCAGCACCACGACGACCCGAAGGATGGTCCTGCCGGTCCGCCGCGGTCCGCGGCCACCGCCGCGCACGGCCCCGTCGCGGCCCCTCGGCCCGCCGCCGCCACCGTGCGGGGCGCCGCCGTCCCGGTCCCCGGCCTCGTGCCCGCTCCCGCCGAGCGGGCGGATCGGAGTGTCGCCGGAGCGCGGCTTGCCGTACACCTTGGAACGGACCCGGGGGACCGTGTCCTCCCTGCCGGACCCCGCCCGGGCGGCCGGAGCCTCCGCGCGGGGCTGTGCCGCCGGGGGCGGTGCCGCCGGAGGCCGGGCCGTACGGCGGTACGCGCGGGTCGCCTCGTCCTCGTCGGCCACCTGAACCCCCAGCCCCTCAGCGTCCTTGCGCCTGCTTTGACCGCAGCGGCCGAAGTCTTTGCCGATGCGCCCCCTTCTTCACGGTACCCAGACGCCCTCTAAGCAGTCAGTAAAGGCTGCCGGGAAACACAGGAGAGATTCCAGCCGTTACGGTGGTATACCACCACGCGAAAGGATCGTCGTGTCCGTTTCGGACCCCTGGAGTACCTGCCCGTGCATACGCACGGGATCTCATGATCGCATGGCGGGCGCCCGATGAGCGCCGCCCTCGGCCTCCTGGCCGTGCTGCTTCTGACCCTGGCCACCGGGTTCTTCGTGGCGCAGGAGTTCGCCTTCGTCGCCGCCGATCGCGGCACCCTCCGCGAGCAGGCCGCGGCCGGTGACGGCGCCGCGCGCCGGGCCCTCGACATCACCGGGCGCCTGTCGTTCATGCTCTCCGGCGCGCAGCTCGGGATCACCGTCACCACCCTGCTGGTCGGTTTCATCGCCGAGCCCGCGATCTCCGGCGTGCTGCGCGGCCCGCTCGAGGCCGCCGGGCTGCCCGCGGCCGCCGTCCCCGGGGTCTCCGTGGCCCTCGGTGTCGCGATCGCCACGATCGTGCAGATGATCCTCGGCGAGCTCGCCCCCAAGAACCTCGGTATCGCCCGCCCCGACGACGTCGCGAAGTTCCTGTCTCGCCCGACGCACGTCTACCTCGTGGTCGCCGGGCCCGTCATCCGCTTCTTCGACGCCTCGGCGACCAGGCTCGTGCGCCTGTTCGGCATCGAGCCGGTGGAAGAGCTCGAACACGGCGCCACCCCCGAAGAGTTGTCGCGCATCGTGACGGAGTCGGCCGCGGCGGGCGAACTGCCGCCCCGGCTGGCCGACACGCTGGAGCGGGCGCTCGAGTTCGGCGACCGCACCGCCGAGGACGTCATGGTCCCCCGCCCGCGCGTGGTCTCGCTGCGCGCCGAGTGGCCGGTCGGCGAGTTCCTCGACGCCCTGCGTACGCACGGCCACTCCCGTTACCCGGTTCTCGGCACCGACGCCGACGACGTCGTCGGCGTGGCCGGGCTGCCCGAGTATCTGAAGGCAGGCGCCCCGTCCGACGGGCTCGTCGGCGGCATCACCCGCGCGCCGCTGCTCGTCCCCGCGACGCTGCCGCTGCCCGAGCTGCTGCGGCGGATGACCTCCGCGGGCGAGACGCTCACCTGCGTGATCGACGAGTACGGCGGGCTGGCCGGCGTGGTGACGCTGGAGGACCTGGCCGAGGAGCTCGTCGGCGAGCTGATGGACGAGAACGACCCCGAACCGCTCGGCGTGGTACGGCACGGCGACGACGTCTGGGACGTGCCGGGCACCCTCCGCCTCGACGAGGTCGAGCGCGCGACGCGCGTGCGGCTGCCCGAGAGCGAGGACTACGAGACCGTGGCCGGGCTCGTCCTCGCGCTCCTCGGCCGGATGGCCGAGCCCGGCGACCGGGTCGTCTCCCCCCTCGTGCCCGAGCCCCACCTCTTCGACGACGAGGGGGAGGACGCCGAGCGGGCCGTGCTCACGGTGCTGAGCGTGCGCCGCCGCGTCCCCGAGTGGGTGCGGGTGTCGACCGAGACGTCCGCGGTGGAGTCGGCGCAGGCGCCGGAGGAGGAGCGGCCGGAGCGGGAGAAGGCCCGCACGGCCGCCCGTGACCAGAGCGGCGCCGACTACGCCACCGAGCTGTTCTCCGCACTGTTCCAGGGCAGGCCCGCATGAGTTCTCTCACCGGCGTTCTGCTCGGCATCGTGCTGCTGGCCGCCAACGGGTTCTTCGTGGCGGCCGAGTTCGCCTTCGTCTCGGCACGCAGGCACCGGCTGGAGGAGGTCGCCGTCAGCGGCGGCCGGCTGGCCAAGATCACGGCCCGCGCCGCGGTCAGGGGCGGGCGCGAGCTGTCGCTCATGCTCGCCGGGGCGCAGCTCGGCATCACCCTGGCCTCCCTGGGCCTCGGCATGGTCGCCGAGCCCTCCATCGAGCACCTGATGGAGCCGGTGCTCACGCTGCTGCCCGAGTCGCTGCGCACCCCCGTGGCGTACGTCGTGGCGCTGGCCCTGGTGACGTTCCTGCACATGGTCGTGGGCGAGATGGCCCCCAAGTCGCTGGCGCTCACGCATCCCGAGCGGGCGGCGATGGGACTGTCGCTGCCGTTCCGCGGCTTCGCCTGGATCGTCCGCCCGATCCTGGCCGTGTTGAACGCGCTGACCAACGGCGTGCTGCGGCTGGCCGGCGTACGGCCCCGCGACGAGCTGGCCACCACCCGCACGCCGCGCCAGCTCGCCATGCTGGTGGCCGAGTCGGGCCGGATGGGCATGCTCGACCGCGACGAGCACGACCTGCTCACCCGCGCGCTGCGGGTGCACTCCCAGCCGGTCGAACGGCTGATGGTGCCCGTCGGCGAGGCGCCCTCGGTGCCCGCGAACGCCGACGACCTGCTCGTACGCCGGACGGCGGCGCGCGGCGGGAGCCTGCGCATGCTGGTCGTCACCCCCGACGACGTGGTCGGCGTGCTCCACGTGCGCGATTCGGTCATCCAGCCGGGACGCCGGGCCGGGGAGCTCGCGACCCCCGTCCCCCGGATGGCGAAGAACACCACGATCTCCGACGCGGTGACTCTGCTGCAGGAGGCGCGCGCCCAGCTCGGCCTCGTCACGGACGCCGGCGGCACGCCCGTCGGTGTGATCGATCTCACCACCCTGGTCGGTGAGCTGCTCGTGGCCTGACAAGTGCGGGAACGTCTCTCATCACGAGACGCAAACTCTCACTAACTGGGACAGATGGTAAAGGTCGCCGCCTGCAAGTCTGCGGAAAGTGGTTTGAAAGGCGGCCTCCGGAGAATGTGCAGTGCGCGCGGAGGGGGCCCCGATCTTCGGGGCCCCCTGTGCGACACGCACACGAGGCCCGTGCCGTACGGGCCGGGAGGGGAGGCCGGACGTGGATGCTTCGCTTGCGACCAGGCGAGGCGCGTCGTCCGGCCGAGCGCCCCAAGGGGCTGCCCCACTGAGCCACACAAGAAAAAAGCCCCGGCCGGCGACTGCCGAGCGGAGCTTGTTTCTGGTGGGCAAGGGGGGAGTTGAACCCCCACGTCCTCTCGGACACACGGACCTGAACCGTGCGCGTCTGCCATTCCGCCACTTGCCCTTGCGGTTGGCCCCCATCTCTGGGTGCCTGGAAAGGTTAGCACGTATCCGCCCGTGCTTACGAACCCGGATACGATCCCTCTAAACGACGATGCGAAGGAGCTCAGTGCAGCACCGGAGCGATCGCGACCGTAGTGGCAGTGGAAGGGAGGTATCCGGTGGGAGTCCTTCAGCGCTTCGAGCGCAGGCTCGAAGGGTTGGTTGAAGGGGCCTTCGCAAGGGCGTTCAAGTCCGATCTCCAGCCGGTCGAGGTTGCCAGCGCCGTGCAGAGGGAGATGGACGAGCGCGCCGCGATCGTCGCTCAGGGTCGCACGCTCGTGCCGAACGACTTCGTGGTGGAGCTGTCGACGACCGACAGCGAACGGCTGGAGGTGTACGCCGACAGCATCAGCCATGAACTGGCCACTCTCGCGAGGGAGTACGCCAAGGAGCAGGGCTACTCGTTCGTCGGGCCGGTACGGGTGCGGTTCGAGACCGCCGACGACCTCGCGGTCGGGCTTTTCCGCATCCGGTCGGGGGTGATCCGCGGCGCGACGGTGGAGCAGGACGAGATCCGTCAGCCGCCGACCGACGTGCCCGCCGGCAGGCCCAGCGCGTTCCAGGGGCGTCCCCGGCTGCTCGTCTCGACCCAGGACGACCCCCAGGGCCAGCGGTCGTACGAGCTGACCACACCGGTGACGCTGCTCGGCCGCGGAACCGATTGTGATCTTCGGCTGGTGGATCCCGGCGTATCACGGCATCATGCCGAGCTAAGAGTGGAAGGGCCGCAGGTCGTGCTCGTGGACCTGGGGTCGACCAACGGCACTTTCGTCAACGGCCAGCCGGTCCGCAGGGTCGAGATGCAGGACGGGACGAGGGTGACCCTCGGCCGCACGACACTGGTGTTCAGGCGCGATTAGAGGTAGACAGACGGTCCATGTCCGAGCTAACGCTGCTGCTGATCCGGCTCGCCTTCCTGGCGGTGCTGTGGTTCTTCGTGATCGCCGCGGTCGGCGTCATCCGGACAGACCTGTTCGGTCCACGTACGGCTCCCGCGCCCGCACGCAAGCCGGCCAAGCAACCCCGGCCGGTTTCCAAGCCCAAGAAGGGCGAACCCCGCCAGCTGATCGTCACCGGTGGTCCCCTGCAAGGGACCATCATCAACCTCACGGAGACGCCAATCACCATCGGCCGGGCGAACGACGCCACGCTGGTTCTCAGCGACGACTACGCTTCGAGCCGGCACGCCCGGCTCTTTCCCCAGGACGGCCAGTGGATCGTGGAGGATCTCGGTTCCACGAACGGCACGTACCTCGAACGCTCGAAAGTGACCCGCCCGACCCCGGTGCCCCTCGGAGTTCCGATCCGCATCGGCAAAACCGTCATCGAATTGCGCAAATGACCATCGCACTCCGCTACGCCGCTCGCTCGGACGTCGGGCTCCTCCGTGAAGGCAACGAGGACTCGGCGTACGCCAGCGGCCGCCTGCTTGCCGTCGCCGACGGCATGGGCGGGCATGCCCACGGCGAGGTGGCCAGCTCGGTCGCCATCGCCGCACTGTCGTCCCTCGACCGGGACGCCTCCGGTGGTGACCTGCTCAGCGCCATCGAGGCGGCCGTCCGGGACGCCAACCACCAGTTGCACGCGATGGTGGCCCGTGACCCGAGCCTCAAGGGCATGGGCACCACCCTCACCGCGATGCTCTGGAGCGGTGCACGCTTCGCGCTGGTCCACGTGGGTGACTCCCGCGCGTACCTGCTCAGGAACGGCGAGCTGTACCAGATCACGCACGACCACACGCTGGTGCAGTCCCTCGTGGACGACGGGCGGATCACCCAGGAGGAGGCCGCCAACCATCCCCAGCGCTCGATCCTGCTGCGCGCGCTGGACGGGAGCGGCGAGGTCGACCCCGACCTGCAGGACCGGGAGGCCCAGGTGGGCGACCGTTACCTGCTGTGCTCGGACGGCCTGTCCACGGTGGTCAGCGCCGAGACCCTGCACCACACCCTGACCACGATCGACGATCCCGAGGACGTCGTCCGGCAGCTCATCGACCTCGCCAACCGGGGCGGCGGGCCGGACAACATCACCTGTGTGGTCGCCGACGTGATCGAGGTGGACGACCTTCAGCCACCGCTCGGGGCGGCGGCGGTCGTGGGCGCGGCCGGCTCCGGCCGGGTGCGCTCCGCGCCGCCGGACACCCCCGCCGGTCGGGCCGCCACCGTGACCGCGCCGCAACCGGTGATCATCGACGACGACCTGGACGACGAACCCGCGCGCGAGGCCCAGGCCTCCGCGCGGCGTTCGCGCAAGCGCCGGTCGGGGCCGAAAGTGGCCGCCGGGGTGCTGGTCGTCGCCGCCGCGCTCGGGGCCGGCGGCTACTTCGGCTACGAGTGGACCCAGAGCCAGTTCTACGTGGGCGCCAAGGGGGACGAACTCGTCGTCTTCCAGGGCGTCGACGCGGAGGTCGGGCCGGTGTCCTTCAAGAAGGTCGCCTACACCGACCCCCTACGCGTCTCGTCGCTGCCGGCCGTGCAGCAGGACCAGGTCCGCAGCGGCATCCCGGTCGACGACCTGCAGGCCGGGATCACCAGGATCAAGAGTTTCGGCGCCTCGTCGGCCCCCACGCCGGACACCGAGGCGACGCCGACCCCCACGAGGTCCAGTAAGTGACTGCTGTCGAAGCCACGCCCGTACCGATGACCGCGAAGAGGCGGGGGGCCCAGCTGGGCATGCTCGCCTTCGCCGTGCTGATCGTGATGGGCGCGTACGCCGGCGTCGGGCTCGGGATCAACGGCAAGGTCCCCTCCGGCATGCTCGGCTACGGCCTCGGCCTCGGCGGTCTGATGCTCGCGGCCTACCTGGTGCTGGCCAAGTGGGCGCCATGGGCCGACCCCCTTCTGCTTCCCCTCGTGACGCTGGTCAACGGCATCGGCCTGGTGATGATCTACCGGATCGAGCTGGCCGGCGAGAAACTCGCGTCGGCCGCCAACCAGCTCATGTGGACGGCGCTCGGCGTGGTGATGTTCTCCGCGGTCCTGATCGCGTTGAGAGACCACCGCGTCTTGCAGCGCTTCACCTACACCGCCGGCTTCGCCGGGCTGGGCCTGCTGGTGCTGCCCATGCTGCCCTTCATCGGCAAGGAGATCAACGGCGCCCGCATCTGGGTCGGCGTCGGCCCCTTCAGCATCCAGCCCGCCGAGTTCGCCAAGCTGGCCCTGGTCGTCTTCTTCGCGGGCTACCTGGTCGCCAAGCGCGACGTGCTGGCCCTCGCGGGCCGCCGCCTGCTGTTCATCGACCTGCCCCGGGCACGCGACCTCGGTCCCATCGTCATCACCTGGGTGATCAGCCTCGGCGTCCTGGTCCTGCAGAAGGACCTCGGCAGTTCGCTGCTGCTGTTCGGCGCGTTCATCGTGATGCTGTACGTCGCCACCCAGCGCACCTCGTGGGTGCTCATCGGCATCCTGCTGTTCGTCGGCGGCGCCTTCGTCGCCGGGCAGATCTTCAGCCACGTCGAGGCCCGCTTCGACGTCTGGCTGCACGCGGAGGACGAGAGGCTTTACACGGCCGTGGGCGGCAGCGAACAGCTCATGCAGGGCCAGTTCGCGATGGGCTCGGGCGGCATCCTCGGCACCGGCCTCGGGCAGGGCTACCCGTACAAGATCCCGCTGTCGTTCTCCGACTTCATCTTTCCGGCGGTGGGCGAGGAGCTGGGCCTCACCGGCCTGATGGCCATCCTCATGGTCTACGCGCTGATCGTCGAGCGGGGGCTGCGCACGTCGCTGGCGGCCCGCGACCCGTTCACCAAGCTGCTCGCGGGCGGCCTGTCGTTCATCCTGGCCTGGCAGGTGTTCATCATCGTCGGCGGCGTGACCCGGCTGATCCCGCTGACCGGTCTCGTCACGCCGTTCATGTCCGCCGGAGGCTCGGCCCTGCTGGCCAACTGGATGCTCATCGCCCTGCTCGTACGGATGTCCGACGCGGCCCGCCGCCCGCCGCCGCAGGCGATCCAGGACGAGGGAATGACCCAGGTGATGCAGCGATGAACAGCCCGCTCAAGCGTGTCTCCGTGGCCTGCCTGCTGATGTTCGGCCTGCTCATGGCCAATGTGACGTATCTCGGCGCGGTGCGGGCCGAGGGGCTGCGCAACGACTCCCGCAACGTGCGCATGCTGTACGGCCGCTACAACGTCGACCGCGGCTGGATCACGGCCGACAACGGCAAGACCACCCTGGCCAAGACGGTGGACACCGGCGACAAGCAGTTCCGGTTCGAGCGGGAGTATCCGCTCGGCAAGCCGTTCACGCACGTGGTCGGCTGGTTCGCGCCGGAGAGCGCCTCGGGCATCGAGGCCGCGATGAATCGCTACCTCGACGGCAGCCACCCCGACCTGGTCGTCCGCCGGGCGATCGACATGGTCAGCGGCAAGCCCGCCAAGGGCGCGAGCGTCGACCTCACGCTGAACACCAAGGCCCAGGAGATCGCGTACAAGGACCTGGCCGGCACCGGCAAGCGCGGCGCGGTCGTCGCGCTCGAGCCGAAGACCGGCAAGATCCTGGCGATGGTGTCGGTGCCGTCGTACGACCCGAACCCGCTGGCGGTGGCCAACAAGGCCACGGTCAACAAGGCGTACAACAAGCTGGACAAGGACGACAACAAGCCGCTCCTCAACCGGGCCATCAACCTGACGTTCGCCCCGGGGTCCACGTTCAAGACCGTGACCGCCGCGGCCTACCTCAGCGACGACGAGTCGCGTGACGAGAACACACAGGTCGACGCGCCCGACTCGCTGCCGCTGCCGGGCACGAACATCTCGCTGCCCAACTACCACGGCGAGTCGTGCGGCGGCCGGGCGACGCTGGTCGAGGCGCTGACGATCTCCTGCAACACGCCGTTCGCCATCATGGGCATGGACGTCGGCTACGACAAGCTGAAGGAGCAGGCCGAGAAGTTCGGGGTCGGCCAGCCGCTGGAGATCCCCCTGGAGGTCTCGCCCAGCGACATCGGCCCGGACGAGAGCAAGGCCGCCCTCGCCAAGACCGCCATCGGCCAGCAGAGCAACCAGATGACCCCGCTGCAGATGGCGATGGTCGCGGCCGGCATCGCCAACCAGGGCACGGTCATGAAGCCGTACCTGGTCAACAAGATCATGGCGGACGGCTCGGAGATCGACGGGACCGACCCCGACGAGCTCGACGAGGCCGTCAGCCCCGAGGTCGCCGGCGAGCTGACCAAGATGATGATCAACGTGGTCGAGCGCGGCACCGGCGGCGCGGCCAAGCTTCCCGGGATCACCGTGGCCGGCAAGACGGGCACGGCGGAGACCCTGCCGGGCAAGCCGTCGCACGCGTGGTTCATCTCCTTCGCCCCGGTCGACAACCCGAAGGTCGCCGTGGCGGTCTTCGTGGAGTCGGGCAGCGCCGGCAACGACGCCACCGGCGGTGCGGTCGCCGCGCCGATCGCCCACGACGTCATGCAGGCGGTGCTGGGACAGTGACGGACGCATGAACGACACGGTGCTCGGCGGGCGATACCGGCTGACCTCCCCCATCGCCGCGGGCGGCATGGGCGAGGTCTGGCGGGCCGACGACGAACTGCTCGGCCGGGAGGTGGCGATCAAGCTGCTCGGCCGCCACGTCGCGGACGACGCCACCTTCCGTGACCGGTTCCGCTCCGAGGCCAGGATCACCGCCGCCCTGACCGACCCCGGCATCGCCCAGGTCTTCGACTACGGCGAGACCGACGGCCTCGCCTACCTCGTGATGGAGCTGGTGCGGGGCGAGCCGCTGTCGGCCATCCTCGCCCGCAACGGCGCGCTCGGGCCGGACGTCACGCTCGACGTCGTCCAGCAGGCCGCCCGGGGCCTGTACGCCGCGCACCGGGCCGGGGTGATCCACCGCGACGTCAAGCCCGGCAACCTGCTCGTCACCGAGGCCGGGCAGGTCAAGATCACCGACTTCGGCATCGCCCGCGCGCTGGAGGCGGCGCCGCTGACCGCGACCGGCCTGATCCTCGGCACCGCCCAGTACGTGAGCCCGGAGCAGGCGTCCGGCACGGCCCTGACCCCGGCGAGCGACGTCTACTCGCTCGGGGTGGTGGCCTACGAGTGCCTCGCGGGCCGTCCGCCGTTCACGGCGGAGACCCCGGTGGCGCTGGCGCTGCGGCACCTCAATGACACGCCCCCGCCGCTGCCCGGGACCGTGCCCGCGCCGGTGGCGGCCCTCGTCATGGCCATGCTGGCCAAGGACCCCGCCGCGCGGCCCGAGACCGGGGCGGTGCTCCTCGACAGGGTGCGGGTGCTGCGTGAGACGCTCGCGGGCACGGCGGCCTCGACGGCGGTCCTCGGGTCGCTGACCGACCCGCAGGGCTTCCCCGCGGCAGGCGGGGGTGCGGGCCGCACCATCCCTCCGGCCGCGCCCGGCCTGACGGCGCCCCTGGGTGAGCCCGCGGCCGGCGCCCCGCGTCCCGGCGCCACCGCGCCGCTGAGCCCGGCCCCGGCCGCCCCGCGCAGGGCTCCCGCCGGCGTCCCCGGCGCCCGTACGCGGCGCCCGGGCGGCCCCGACGGACCCGCCGGACCCGCCGGGGGGCGGCGCCGCCGTCCGGCGACCCTGCTCCTCGCGACGGCCGGCTGTGCCGCCGCGGTCGGCATCGGGGTTTTGGCCTTCACCGCCGCCCGGACCGGCGAAGCGCCGCCGGACCCGGGCGAGACCGCCGCGCCCGTCACACCGTCGTCCTCGCCGTCGCCATCGCCGTCGCCGGCACGTACGCACAGGTCAGAGGTTCCGCGGACGCATCGGCCGTCTCCTGTGGCGACGTCGGCCGAGCCGAGCGCCGTTCCGTCGGCTACCGTAAGCAGGTCGGCACCATCGACAACCCAGTCGCCCACACCGGCTTCGTCCCCGACCTCGACCCCGACTCCGACGTCCACCTCGGCCCCGGAAACCGATGAGACTCCGCTCCCGACGGAAGCCCCACCCGACGACACGAGCCCTCCGGATGAGGGGGAGTGATGAGGAGAGGGGTCGATGATGGAGACCGGCGGCACCCCAAGATGAACGGCAAGGGACAGTGCAGGAAATGACTCAGCCACGACTTCTCGGCGGACGCTACGAGCTCGATGGCGTCGTGGGGCGTGGCGGCATGGCCGAGGTGTATCGCGCCCGGGACATCCGCCTGGACCGTGTCGTCGCCATCAAGACGCTCCGCTCCGACCTCGCCAGGGACCACACCTTCCAGGCGCGCTTCCGGCGTGAGGCGCAGTCCGCCGCCTCGCTCAACCACCCGTCGATCATCGCCGTGTACGACACCGGCGAGGACATGATGGACGCCACCCCCGTGCCGTACATCGTGATGGAGTTCGTCGACGGGCGGACGCTGCGCGACCTGCTGCGCGCCGACCGGCGGCTGCTGCCCGAGCGGGCGATGGAGCTGGTGGACGGCATCCTGCGGGCGCTGGACTACAGCCACCGGGGCGGCATCGTCCACCGGGACATCAAGCCGGCCAACATCATGTTGACGGTCAACGGCGAGGTCAAGGTCATGGACTTCGGCATCGCCCGGGCGATGGCCGACTCCGCCGCCACGATGACCCAGACCGCCCAGGTGATCGGCACCGCGCAGTACCTGTCCCCCGAGCAGGCCCGCGGCGAGCGCGTCGACGCGCGCAGCGACATCTACTCGACCGGCTGCGTGCTGTACGAGCTGCTCACCGGCCAGCCGCCCTTCACCGGCGACTCCCCCGTGGCGATCGCCTACCAGCACGTGCGGGAGGACCCCATCCCGCCGTCCCGGATCGACCCGGAGATCCCGCAGTGGGCCGACGCGATCGTGCTCAAGGCGATGGCCAAGGACCCGGTCCAGCGCTACCAGAGCGCCGCCGAGATGCGCGGAGACATCCAGCGGGCGCTGTCCGGCATGCCGGTCGACCCGCAGACGATGGCGATGGCCACCCAGCAGTACAACGGGTACGGCGGGGCGGACCGCACGCGGACGATGACCACGGCCGGCGGCGCCCCCATGACCCAGAACACCCGCGCCATCCCCGACTACGAGTACGCCCAGGAGGAGCGCGGCGGCGGCAGGTACGACGGCCGGCGGCGCAGCAACGGCGGCGGCAACAACGCGCTGAAGACGGCCCTGTGGATCCTCATCCCGCTGCTGGTCATCGGCGCGATGATCGGTGTCGGCTACAAGTTCCTCGGGTCCGGCGGCTCCTCCGCGGCCGACAAGGTCGAGGTGCCGTCGGTGACCAACCAGACCAAGGCCGCGGCCGAGCAGGCGTTGAAGGCGGCCGGGTTCAAGGTCGCCTTCGGGCCGGAGGAGTTCAACGGCGACGTGCCCAAGGGGGCCGTCGTGAGCACCGATCCCGCCGGGGGCGAGCAGGCCGACCCGGGGTCCACGGTCACCGTCGTCGTCTCCAAGGGCCAGGAGAAGGTCGTCATCCCGGAGACCGTGCTCGGCAAGTCGCCGGAGGAGGCGAGGGCCGAGCTGGAGGCACTGGAGCTCAAGGTCAGCATCGTGCCGAAGGCCTCCACCAAGCCGCAGGGCCAGGTGTTCGACACCAAGCCCAAGCCGGGTGAGAAGGTCGAGAAGGGCGCCCTGGTCACGCTGTACGTGCCCAAGGAGATGACCGAGGTCCCGAGCGTGGTCGGGCTGACGGTCGACGACGCGAAGCAGACGCTGGAAGGCGCCGGCTTCAAGGTCAAGACCTCGCCGCAGCCGAGCGACACGGTGCCGGAGGGCAACGTCATCGACCAGGCGCCGCAGCCCGGGGCCAAGCTCAACCCCGGCACCACGATCACGCTCACGGTCTCCAGCGGCCCCTCGCAGGAGCAGCCGCCGACCCAGCAGCCGACCGGCGACACGCCGACGGACGGCACCGGCGACGGAACGGGCACCGGCACCGGTGACGGCACGGGAGACGGCGGCGACGGCACCGGTGACGGTGGGGGCGGCGACAGCGTCCAGGTCGGACCGCCGGGAGAGGGCGGGGACAACCCGTTCGGCAACTGACGACACGGGCGGACGGCGGTCATCGCGAGGCGGTGGCCGCCGTCGGCGTTTCCGGGGGGCCGCCGGGCACGGCGTACGGCGTCCCGGCGTGGACATGAGGAAGGGCTTCCGCCACTCGGGGGCAATGGCGGAAGCCCTCACTCTTGTAGTCGTAACAGGAGCGGAAAGCGTTACACGATCTGCGCGAGCCAATTTCCGAGCAGCCGGTGGCCGTGCTCGGACACCACCGACTCGGGGTGGAACTGCACGCCCTCGACGGGCGCCGCACGGTGGCGCAGGCCCATGATGACGCCGTCGGGCGTCGTGGCCGTCACCTCCAGCGGGTCCGGCACGGTGCCCGGGACCACGGCGAGCGAGTGGTAGCGCGTCATCGTGACCGGCGAGGGGAGCTCGCGGAACACGCCCCGTCCGTCGTGGGAGATCAGGCTGGTGCGGCCGTGCATGAGCTCCGGCGCGCGCTCCACCACGGCCCCGTACGCCACGGCGATGGCCTGGTGGCCGAGGCAGACTCCGAGCAGCGGCAGGCCGCGCTCGGCGCAGTGCCGGACGAGGGGCACCGACACCCCCGCCGCCTCCGGCGTGCCGGGCCCGGGGGACACGAGCACGGCGTCGAAGCCGTCGGCGTCGTCCACGACGACGTGGTCACGCGGCCGCACGTCGCAGTCGGCGCCCAGACCGCGCAGATACTGCACGATCGTGTGCACGAAGCTGTCGTGATTGTCGACCACGAGAACCCTGGTCGGGCTCATAGGTGTCTCCCGCTTGACCGGCGTGGCTGGACGTTGCAGGGCGAAAATCGGACTTTCAGCGTACGGCAATCCCTCGTGGGGGATCGCCCGGCGGGGTCCGGGCCGACTATCCTTGCTCGGGACTTCACCGCCACAGCGATTACGCTATTGACACCAGCCCGCACGACCGCGCGGGTACCCACCAGGAGACACTCCCGTGCCCAAGTCGAAGACTCGCAAGAAGGCCGTCTACACCCCGCCGCAGAAGGCGCAGACGGTGAAGGTCAGCCCCCGTTGGCTCGCCCCCGTCATGGTGGCCACCTGGATCATCGGTATCGCCTGGATCGCGGTCTACTACATCGCGCCGAACGTGCCGGGGATCTCCAGCCTGCAGAACTGGAACCTGCTGATCGGGTTCGGGCTCATCATCGTCGGCGTCGTGCTCTCCACGAAGTGGCGCTAGAGCACTTTCCCAAAAACTTTCCACAGTCTTTATCCACAGCCTGTGGGCAACTCGTGACCGAACGGGCTCGGGCCGTCCGGACCTGACGTGCGGTCCGGGCCGGACCGGTGCGCGGAGCGTCCGGTCCGGCCCCGGAGAGGCTCAGCTGCGACCGAGCATCTCGGCGGTGAGGACGTTGCCGCCGAGGCCCCAGCCGCCGTCGGCGACCTCCTCGACGAGGACCAACGTGGTCGCCCGGGCCCGCTCGCCGTACACGGCGGCGTACGCGTCGGTGACGGCGTCGATGAGCTTCTTCTTGGACTCGGTGGTCAGGGTGCCGGCGGGCACCTTGAGGTTGGCGAACGGCATGTGTTACCTCCGGTGATGTCGGTCTGAAGTGAGGCGGCCCGGCGGCGTCAGACGATGCCGCCGTTGGCACGCACGATTTGCCCGTTGACCCAGTGCCCCGCGGGGCTCGCCAGGAAGGCGACGACCTCCGCGATGTCCTCCGGGGTGCCGAGCCGTTCCAGCGGGGGCTGCTTGGCCATCCGCTCGATCGTGGCCTCGTCCTTGCCCTCGAAGAACAGTTCGGTCGCGGTCGGTCCGGGCGCGACCGCGTTGACGGTGACGTCCCGCCCCCGCAGCTCGCGGGCGAGCACGAGGGTCATCGCCTCGACGGCGCCCTTGCTGGCGACGTACGCGCCGTAGTTGGGCAGTTGCAGGCCCACGACGGACGTGGACATCGTGATGATCGCGCCGCCGTCGCGCACGCGGCGCGCGGCCTCCCGCGCCATCACGAAGGTGCCCCGGATGTTGGTCCGGTGCAGGGCGTCCAGGTCGGCGAGGTCGAGATCCGCGATCGGGGACAGCGACAGGCGCCCCGCCGAGTTGACGACGACGTCGATTCCGCCGAACTCCTTCTCCGCCGCGTCGAACATCGCCGCGACCGCGTTCTCGTCGGCGACGTCCGCCCGGGCCGCGATCGCCCGGCCGCCGGCCGACGTGATCGCGTCAACCACCTCGCCCGCCGCCGAGGACGATCCCTGGTAACCCGCGACGACGGCGAGACCGCGTGCGGCGAGCGTCGTCGCGACGGCCCGGCCGATCCCGCGGGAGCCGCCGGTGACGACGGCCACGCGCTGATCACTCATTGGAGAACTCCCTTGTCAATATCGCCGATACGTGGTGTACGTATCGGCGTTACGAGACCAGACGCTAGCACGAACTGCGTATCGGCGCTAGCGGAAGTCCGTACCATGGTTACATGGCAGGTGCGGAGTCCCTACGCGCGGCGATGATCGAGGCCGCCGAGAAGCAACTGGCGTCGTCGTCCGACAACGACATCGCCACGCGGGCGGTCTGTGAGGCCGTCGGCGTGACCCAGCCAGTGCTCTACCGGCTGTTCGGCGACAAGCGGGGGCTCCTCGACGCCGTCGCCGACCACGGGTACGAGCGCTACGCCGCGCTCAAGGCCGCACAGGAGCAGACGGCCGACCCGGTGACCGACCTGCGGGCCGGCTGGGACGGGCACATGGCTTTCGCGCGGGAGAACCCCGCCCTCTACCAGCTCATGTTCACTCCGAGGCCGTGGTCCCACTCCACGGCTCGCGACCGGGTGTTCGACCTCCTGGAGGCCACGCTCGTACGGTGCGCGGCGATCGGCGCGCTGAAGGTCGAGCCGCGCGTCGCCGCCCGGCTGATCCTGTCCGCGAGCGTCGGCACCGCCCTCGATCACATCGCCGGTCCGGAGCGCTTCGACGACCCCGCGGTGTCGCACCGCATGCGTGACGCCGTGTTCGCGCACGTGCTCACCGAGACGACCACGCGGGACGACGGCGACCCCCTGCGCGAGGCCGCGCTGCGCCTGCGCGCGCAGCTCGACCTCGCGGGCACCGAGGCCCTGGAGCCGGTCGAGACCGCCCTGCTGCTGCGCTGGCTCGACCGCATCACGCGGCCCGGCGCGAGCGACGTCAGGTGAGGGCGCCCTGCAGCAGACCGTACGGCGGGAGCATGGTGACGAGCAGGACCAGCGCCACCAGCACGGCCGCGGCGACGCCGAACTGCACGAGGGCGCGGTTGCGGCGCGGCGCGTAGGCGAAGCCCGCCGCGACGATCGCGCCGGCCACGAGGCCGCCCAGATGGCCCTGCCAGCTGATGCCGGGCACGACGAACGTCAGCACCACGTTGATGCCGATCAGCCAGAGAACGCCGCGCGCGTCGTACCCGAGCCTGCGGGCCACGACGAACAACGCGCCGAACAGGCCGTAGATGGCGCCGGACGCGCCGACGGCCGACGTGCCGAACAGGTAGATGGCGACCGAGCCGCCCAGAGCCGACAACAGATAGAGCGCGGCGAACCGGCCCGAGCCGAGCCTGCGCTCCAGCTCGGGGCCGAGGGCGTAGAGCGCCCACATGTTGAACAGGATGTGCCAGAAGGACGGCGGCGGGGCGTGCAGGAAAGCACTGGTGATCAGGCGCCACCACTCGCCCAGATGGACGCCGAGCGACCACATCGCGAACCGCTGGACGACCTCGTCCGGGCGCAGGACCTCGGCCGCGTACGCGAGCACGTTGAGAACCAGCAGCGTCCACGTGACGCGGGGCGTGGCGACGGCGGCGCCGCCGAACGTGGCGCGGGCCTGCCGCACCTCCCGGTTGCCCTCACGGACGCACTCGGGGCACTGGTGACCGACCGCCGCATCCCGCATGCAGTCCGGGCAAATCGGGCGCTCGCAGCGCTGGCAGCGGACGTAGGTCTCGCGGTCGGGGTGCCGATAGCAGGTGGGTACGGCTTGCGCCCCCGGCTGCGGGGGCGGCGGAGGCTGGGAGGTCATGGGGTCCTTCCTGGCGTGTCCCTGTGCGGGAGCGCATCCACGAGCCAGCCTATAAGCCGGGAACGCCCCGGCCGCGCGTTCGCTGCGGCCGGGGCGCCGGGATCGGACGTTGCGGCGTCAGGACCGCTCGATGGTGACCTCTTCGAGCACCACGTCGTTCACCGGACGGTCGTTGCGGCCGGTGGGGGCCTTGGCGATGGCGTCGACCACCTCGGTGCCCTCGATCACCTCGCCGAAGATCGTGTGCCCCTGGTTGAGGTGCGGCTGCGGGCTCACCGTGATGAAGAACTGGGAGCCGTTGGTGCCCTTGCCGAACCGCTTGCCCGCGTTCGCCATGGCGAGCAGGTAGGGCCGGTTGAACTGGTTCTCCGGGTGGATCTCGTCGTCGAAGCTGTAGCCGGGGCCGCCGACGCCCTGACCGAGCGGGTCGCCGCCCTGGATCATGAAGCCGCTGATGACCCGGTGGAAGATCGTGCCGTCGTAGAGCTTGACGTTCGTCTGCTTCTCGCCGGTCTCCGGGTGGGTCCACTCCCGGGTGCCCTCGGCGAGTTCGACGAAGTTGCGCACGGTCTTCGGCGCCTTGTTGGGGAAAAGCTGGACGCGGATCGTGCCGTGGTTCGTGCGCAGATTCGCGATGAGGTTGTCAGCCACGAGGGCCGCCCCCTTTGTCTGATCGTGTTTGTTGTCCGTGAACAGGGTATCGAGCATGCCTTCAAGCACTGCTCGTGATTGAGCGGCGACCATGCGGGAAGGGGTCGTTCCGGGGCCCCGTCGATTGGGGAGGTTGATCGTGTCCCTGACAATGAACAGAAGGCGCCGCGCCGAGGTGGTCATCCCGCAGACGTGGCTGAGCAGGATGAGAGACCAGGCGAGGAGAGCCGGCGGCCGGATGAGCCCGGTGGCGGAGACCGCCCGGGATCTCGCGACGCACCGGATCGAGGACGCCAGGGTCTGGGCGGCGCCGAAGCTCGACCAGGCGGCACAGTCGGTCGAGGAGCAGATCGCGCCGATCGTGAGCGCGTTCCTGACCGAGATGGCTCGTCGCATCGACGTGTCCAGCACCAAGAAGACGCGCCGGCGCTGGCCGGTCCTCGCGTTGCTGAGCGGCGTCGCGATCGGCGCGGTCGGTGTGGCGATGTACCGGAACAACGCCCAGCGCTGGACCGAGACGATGCGGGAGAGCATGCGGCACACCGGCTCCGACGCCAGCAAGTGGGTCGGAGACAAGGCCGGGGAAGTCGGCGAGAAGGCCGACAAGGCCGCCGACGAAATCTCGGGAAAAATGCCCTAGCCAATCCCTCACAGCCACCCGGTACGGCCGGCGTCCCCCACGCCGGCCGTACTGTGTCTCCCGCGTCACTCGTCGGGGCGCTCACTCCCGGTGTCTTCCCTCGTCACGTGCTCGCTCGTTCCTCGCTGCGCGCGCTCCTCAGTCCAGACACCGGCGCGCCCCTCCGGCTCGCTCGGTGTTACCCGCGTCACTCGTCGGGGCGCTCACTCCCGGCGGGGTCGTGCCGGAGGCACGGTCAGACGGCCAAGCGGTGGAGCATGGCGGGCAGGCGGTCCTCGTAGAGCACGGTGAGCCGACGGGTCGCCCGGGTGATGGCGACGTACAGGTCCTGGCCGCCGTTGGGCGACTGGCTCAAGATGCCCTCGGGGTCGACGACCACCACGGCGTCGAACTCCAGGCCCTTGGAGCTCCGTACGGTGAGGACGGCGACCGGGCTGTCCAGGGGGTCGACGGCCTCGGGGAACAGCGCGGCGACCTCCGCGTGCCGGGCGTCCGGCGTGACGACGCCGACCCGTCCCTCTCCGATCTCGCGCAGCTCCGCCTCCACGAGCAGCCGCAGGTCGGTCCCGGCGACGGGCACGGCGCGGGGGCGGGCGCCGCCGAACCGGACCGACTCGGGCGGCTCCTCCCCGGGCGCCACGGCGCGCAGCACGTCGGCGGCTACCTCCATGATCTCGGTCGGCGTCCGGTAGTTGACCAGCAGGCGCTCCTCCCGCCAGCGTCCCTGCACATAGGGGTCGAGCATCTCGCCCCAGGAGCGCGCGCCGGCGGCCGAGCCGGTCTGGGCGATGTCGCCGACCACCGTGAGGGAGCGGGCCGGGACCCGTCGCATCACCGTCCGCCACGCCATCGCCGACAGCTCCTGCGCCTCGTCCACGATCACGTGCCCGTACGCCCAGGTGCGGTCACGGGCGGCCCGGTCCGCGGTCGTCACGTACGCCCCGTCGTCGCGGTTGCGGCCGGCCAGCAGGGCCGCGTCGAGCACGGGGTCGACGTCGGTGATCGTCAGCACTTCCCGGGCGTACAGTTCCTCCTCGCGCCGCTCCTCCTCCGCGCGGCGCCGCCTGGCCCCGGCCCCGTAGTCGTACTCGCCGAGCAGTTCGGCGGCCTCGTCCAGCAGGGGGACGTCGCCGACCGTCCACGGCGCCTCGCGGGGCCGCAGCAGGAGCGCGCGTTCCTCCTCCGTCAGGTACGGCCCGGCCGCCGCGCGCAGCCGTTCCTCATCCGACAGGAGCTCGCGGACAAGCCGCTCCGGGGTGATCTCCGGCCACAGGGAGTCGAGCGCGTCGCGCACCGCCCGGTGCTCCCACAGGGTCGTGGCGGCGTACTTCAGGTCGCCGTCCTCCAGCGGCCGGTCGAGCCGTGCCGCCTCGTCGAGGGCCAGTGCCCGCAGCATCCGGTCCACGAACGTCCACCGGGCGATGTTGTGCTGACGCCGCAGGCCGCGGGCACGGTCCCGGGCCCGCAGACAGGTGGCGTGGTCCACCCGCAGCGGCATCTCCTCGACCACCACCTCCACGCCACCGCGTACCGACGTCCGGACGGGGATCCTCACCTCCAGGTCGCCCTCCGGCACGCGCTGGCGGTCGCGCACCGCCTCCTCGACCACCCGGGCCATGCGCGGGTCGCCCTTGACGACGGCGGCGGCCGGCTCGTCCTCGGCGGTGGCCCGTACCCCGGGATGGAGCCCGCCCATGCTCGTCAGCACCACCTGCGTCTCGCCCAGCGCGGGCAGCACCTGGCTGATGTAACGGGAGAACGTCGCGTTGGGACCGATGACGAGCACGCCGCGACGCTCCAGCGTGTCGCGGTGCGTGTAGAGCAGGTACGCCGCGCGGTGCAGGGCGGCGACGGTCTTGCCCGTGCCCGGACCGCCCTGCACGACGAGCGCGCCGGCCAGGCCGGAGCGGATCACCCGGTCCTGCTCGCGCTGGATGGTGGCGACGACCTCGCCCATGCGTCCGGTGCGCCCGCGGCGCAGCGCCGCGAGCAGCGCGGCCTCGCCGACGAGCGTACGACGGTCTCCGTCGGCCATCCGGTCGAGGTCGAAGACCTCGTCGTCGATGCCCACGACCTCGCGGTGCCGCGTGTGCAGGTGACGGCGGCGTACGAGGGCGCCCGGGTCGCCGGGGGTGGCGACGTAGAAGGGACGGGCGGCGGGGGCCCGCCAGTCGACGAGCACGGACGTGTGGTCGTCGTCGCGCAACCCGATGCGGCCGATGTAGAGGCTCTCGCCGCCGGCGTCGTCGATGCGGCCGAAGCACAGGCCGCGTTCGACGGCCGACAGTTGCGCGAGGCGGCGGGCGTGCTCGGACGCCCTCACATCCCGCTCCACGACGGCCTGCCGGGTGCCCGTGCCGCCGCGGGCCAGGGCCTCGCGCATGCCGTGCTCGGCCCGTTCACGGGCGATGTCGAGACGGTCGTACAGCATGGAGACGTAGGACTGTTCGATTCGCAGGGCTTCGGTGCGCGCGGAGTCGGATTGACGGTCACCCATTGCTGTGATAAACTCCTAGTGAGGGTGTCTGTTTGCAGATAACCAGGGAACCTCTCACTATAAGGCATCGCACGCGCATGCCTCGATCTCCACTCCGCTTTGGGGTGGATTTTTTGTTTTCCGAGACTTTTGTGACGGATGTGAGTGATGGCGCGTCCGTTCTGGGTAGCCGAGGTCCGGCGCGGCCGGCTGGAGATCTTGCCTCGTTCCATCCGGATTCGCGTCGCGCCATGGTCAACCGCCGCGTGCCGCGGGACGTCTTTGGAAACAAGGAGGCCCGGATGGACGTCCTCGAAGGCCTCGTGGACGACGAACTCCGCCTGGAGCTCGTCCTGATCGAGGCACTGCACCATGAGGCGGAACGGCTGGCCGCCCCAGCCGTACGCTGAGATCACCCGCCCGCCGCCCCACCTCGGGGCGGCGGGCGACCCCTCACGTCACGCCCAGGGGCGGAAGACGGCGCGGACGCAACCGTCCTTCTTGTGCTTGAACATGTCGTAGCCCCTCGGCCCCTCGTCGAGCGTCATCGTGTGCGTCGCGAGGTAGGAGGTCTTCAGGTCGCCCTTCGCGATCCGGTCGAGGAGCTTCGGGATGTACCGCTGGCCGTGCTGCTGCGCGCCCCGCAGCGTCAGGCCCTTGTTCATCAGCGCGCCGAGCGGGAACTTGTCCACGAACCCGGCGAAGACCCCCAGCACGAACACCGAGCCGCCCTTGCGGCAGGCGTGGATCGCCTCGCGTACCGCGATCGGGCGGTCCTGCTCCAGGCGGAGCTGCTGCTTGATCCCGTCGTACACGCGCTGGATCCCGGTGCTGTCGGCTTCCATGCCGACGGCCTCGACGCACACGTCCGGGCCCCGGCCGCCGGTGCGCTCGCGCAGCTCGGCGGTCACGTCGGTGCTCGTGTAGTCGATCACCTCGCAGCCGACGTGGCGGGCGGTCATGGCGAGGCGTTCCGGGTAGCGGTCGATCGCGATGACCCGCTCGGCGCCGAGCAGCATGGCGGCCCGGGCGGCCATCTGGCCGACGCCGCCGCACCCCCACACGGCGACCACGTCTCCCGGCTTCACGCCGCCGAGCTCGGCGCCCATCCAGCCGGTCGGGGCCGCGTCGGAGGCGAACAGCGCGTC
Organism: Microbispora sp. ZYX-F-249; assembly: GCF_039649665.1. Classification (NCBI taxonomy): domain Bacteria; kingdom Bacillati; phylum Actinomycetota; class Actinomycetes; order Streptosporangiales; family Streptosporangiaceae; genus Microbispora; species Microbispora maris. The sequence goes on from NZ_JBDJAW010000026.1 coordinate 52,904, forward strand.
GAGGTCCGAGATGCCCTCGGGGACGGTGAACGCGTTGTAGTCGACGAACGGAACGCGGATGTACTCGGCGTGGCTGCCCCGGAAGCCGCCCATGGCGTGGGAGTAGCCGAAGATGCCGGCGGTCGTGCCTCCCCACATCAGGTCCGTGACGCCCGGCTTGGGGTTGCTGTTCTCGCACAGCGACCACTGGTCGTGCCGGCAGGCCCAGCAGCGGCCGCATCCGATGATGGAGCAGACCACGACGCGGTCGCCCACGCGGTGGTTGTTCACCTCGGGGCCGACGTCGACGATCTCGCCGATGAACTCGTGCCCGATGACGTCTCCGGCCCGCATCGCGGGGATGTATCCGCCGAGCAGGTGAAGGTCGGAACCACAGGTGGTGCTCGCCGTCACCTTCACGATCGCGTCCTGGGCGTTGAGGATCGCGGGGTCGGGCACCTGCTCGACCGACAGCTCGTTCACGCCCTGCCAGCACAGCGCCTTCACAGCCGTCCCCCCTCCGCCGCGCGTCCCAGCGCCATGTCGAGCACCTTGCCCGGCATCGTCGGCCTGGTCGTGGCGAGCTCCTCGTCCGACCGCAGCACGTCGCCGGTCTCCAGCAGGGACTTCGTCTCTCGCAGCGCCGTACGGACCGCCGTACGGGGGTCGTCGCCCCGCAGCCGGGCGAGGACGCCGTCGGCGCCGGCGCGGTGCTCCCTCGGCCGGGCGTAGATCTCCGTGCCCCGGTCGCCCGGCGCCCGGTTCATCCGCACCTCGGCGTCCACCCGGGCCAGCGGATCCGGCAGGTGCCCGCCCGGGGCGACCTCGTCCGGCGGCCGGTTGACCGTGACGCCGAGCCAGCGGCTCGACTCCAGGGGGTCTTTCGCCGCGGCCGGCACACGCCTGCGCGAGGCCGCCCATCGAGCCGCTCCCAGGCCCGCGGCGGCGAGGGCCGCCGCTCCGGCAACGAGACGTTTCATGACTTCGCCCCCTCCACGGCCGACTCCTCGGGTGCTACCCCCGGCTCCGGGGCTCTACCCGCCCCTGGCGGCAGCTGAGGAAGTCGATCGCGGTATGGCGGGCCGGCGGGCTACTCCGCGTCGCGGGACGGCGCGGCGGCGAGAGCGTCCGCGACGGTGGGGAAGACCGGGACGTGGGAGGCCAGCCCGGTGATCCACAACGCGCGGGCCGCACCCTGCTCGACCGCGACGAGGCCCAGCCAGCCGCCCTCGTCCAGCGCGCGCTTCCAGCAGTTGACCAGCAGGCCCGTCGCCCTGGAGTCGAGGAAGTCCAGGTCGAGCAGGTTCACCACGAGGTACGGCCCGAAATGGGCGAAGGCCTTGTCGAGGAATTCGGTGGCCACCTCGTGAGTGGTGAAGTCGAGGGTCCCCCGCACCGTCAGCAGTCCGATGCTTCCACTGCTCTCGGCGGCGAACGTGGTCTCGGCTGTCGAGATGTTGTGCAGATCAGACATCAGGACACTTCCGTGGAGTTCGGCAGAATGCGCGCGACCAGAATGCAGGTGTCGTCGCCGGTGTTGCTCGGGGCCAGAGCCTCCATCACCGCCGCGACGCGATCCTGCGGTGGCACCTTCGGCACTGTCTCGGCGATCGCGGCGCTGAGGATGTCCAGGCCCTCGAACAGGTCCCGGCCCGGCCGCTCGATAAGACCGTCGGTGAACATGAGGAGCAGATCGTCCGGCTCCAGCCGGATCTCGGCGCAGCTGTAGCTCACGTCCTCGAAGACGCCGAGCAGCACGCCCGGGTGCAGCAGCCGGTGGACCTTGCTCCCCCGGACCAGCAGCATCGGCGGGTGACCCGCGTGTGTCCACTGCAGCGTGCGGTCCTTGGTCCGGTAGCGGGCCACCACCGACGTCGCCAGCACGTCGGGCCGCATCCGCCGCAGCAGCCGGTTCAGCGCCACGAGGATCTGGGCCGGGTCGTGGTCGGCGAAGGCCAGCCCGGTGATCGCGTGCCGCAGTTTGGCCATCGCGGAGGCGGCGGCCAGGCCGTGCCCGGCGACGTCGCCCACGGCAAGCAGCGCCTCCCCGTGGTCGAGGTGGATGGCCTGGTACCAGTCGCCGCCCAGCGGAGCGGTCTCGGCGGGGAAGTAACGCACACCGATCTGCAGTCCGGGCACCGCGTCCTGCACGGGCAGGATGATGCTCTGCAGTCGCGCGGTGAGCTGCGACTCCTCCTCCAGCCGCTGGGTGACCTCGGCGAGCTCGTCGGCGGTCCTGCGCCAGTCGGTCACGTCCTGCACGACGCCGTGGATCTCGACGGGCCGCCCGTTCGCATCCCTGCTGACCTCGGCCGTGGCCCTGACGTGCCGGTATTCGTCGCCGACGCGGATACGGACCTCGAACTCGTGCGGCCCGCCGCTGCTGGTCAGCGTCGTGAGCGCGTGCTCGACGATCGGCACGTCGTCGGGGTGGGCGATCTCGCGGTAGTGCTCCAGCGCGAACGGCCCCTCGGCCGGGTCGCGCCCATGAATGACGTAGAGCTGGTCCGACCACTCGGCCTCGCCGGTGATGAGGCTCCAGTGCCCCCACCCGAGGTGGCCCAGGCGCTCGGTGTGGAGCAGCCGGGCCGACAGGCGCTCCTCCCTGTCGTGGCGCACCCAGGAGGCGAACAGGCCGCCGTGCAGCCGGGCGAGGCGGATGCCGTAGGTGGACAGGTGAGCGACGCCGTCCCCACTCTCCCGATGGACGTAGGGATCGACGTCCTCGGGTTCCCCCGTCTCCATGACACGGAGATAGGCGTCCCACAGCGGGGAACCGCCGACGCCCGGATACGCCTCGAGCGTGCGCAGGCCGACGAGCTCCTTGCCGGTCCGATCGCGGACGTCCCTCGCCCCGGGACTGGCCGCGAGCACTTCGAAATCGGCGATCGCGCCGGCCTTGTCGCGGATGGGCACCAGCCAGACACCCTGGATGGAAATCGCATCAAGCATGGCTTGCACCAGCCCGGCCATCGCTTCGACAGACGACGCGCCCTGGTCGACAGACGGGCCGCTCACTGGAGTAAGCCGCAGAATGCGATCACCTCCGCTCATCGATCCGCCGGCCACCTTTCGCAAGGCATCCGCAAGAGCGGACAGTAGGGAGGATCGCTCTTGCCTTCCCGATGAGGTTACCTGCCACAGCCGAGGATAGGTGCTGGACGCCCTTTGGCATCCCGGCGGTGTTCCGTCACGTTCCGCCCTCCGCCCTGGGCACACGTCCTTTGCCGGATCGTGGAAACTTGAGGAATTTTTTACCATTTGTGGCCTTGTGCCCGGTCGCCCGTCCTCCCCGAGACCGCGCACAATGCCTGCTGGCCGGCAATCGGGAGGAACGATGACCGGGGCAGGTGCGGGTATGGCGCTGACCCTCGCGGTCGCGGTGCTCGCCGCTCCCGCGCCCGCCGCGGACCTGCCGCCGTGCCCGCTGGTCTTCGGTCACGGCGGCTACCCGAAGAGCGCCGGGGCCAAGATGAAGGACGCGATCCGTCAGCCCAACGTGCTGCGGGCGGTCGACGACCAGTGGTCGTGGGGCGCCGACGGCGTGGAGGCCGATGTCCAGCTCACGAAGCGGGGCGCGAAGGCCGTCATGTGGCACAACAGGACGACCAACGGCCTGACCGGCCCCCGGCAGGAGATCCGCGAGACCTGGTGGGCCGACGGGCCGGGCAACCTGCGGGACCGCCGCGTCGCCCGCGGCCCGTACGCGGGCGAGCGTGTGCCGACGCTGCGGGAGTGGCTCGACCACGTCCGCGCCCGGGGGCTGGTCGCGCTGCTCGAGATCAAGAAGTCCGCGGCGCCCGTCCTGGCCGATCCGGCGTACGGACCCTCCGCGTGGCGGGAGATCGTCGACCCGGTCGTCGAACGGCAGGACGCCCAGCCGATCCTCGTCTACTCGCGGGACCAGTGGATCAAGGCGGAGCTCGCCGACCGGCTGCCCGGGCATCTGCGGGGCTCGGCGGCGAAGTGGACCGACGGCGTCATGTGGGACGAGCCACCACCTCCCTGGCAGCTGAACGTGCCGCGGTGGCAGACCGTGCTCGACGAGGCCCCCACCAGCGTGATGACCAGTCACACCCCGGACTACCGCGCCTGGCTCGGCGGCAGATGCCGCCGACATCCCACCCCCTTCGCCGCCGACGCGCCCACGGCATAGATACACGGCATAGATCCACGGCATAAATGAGGTGACGCGCACGAGAGGGGACGGCACGATGGAGTGTCCCCCTCGTCGTGTTCCACGTCATCCGGAGTTCTCTCATGCCTGGCTTCCGCCATGATCTCGGCATGCTCAGGGATCGGCGGTTCGCCCTGCTGCTGGCGGCCCGGACGATCTCCGTGCTCGGCACCTCCTTCGCGCCGGTGGCCCTCGCCTTCGGCGTGCTCGGCCTCCCGGGCGCGGACGGCAGGACGCTGTCGGCCGTGCTCACCGCCGAAGCGTTGCCGATGGTGCTCTTCATGCTGGTGGGCGGGGTGATAGCCGACCGGCTGCCGCGCCACCGGGTCATGACGGCGGGGGAGTCGATCAACGCGCTGGCGTACTTCTGCCTGGCCGCGATGATGCTGACGGGATGGACACCGCTGCCCGCGCTGGTGATCGCGAGCGCGGTGAGCGGCATCGCGACCGCGATCCTGTTCCCCGCTCTGACCGGCATCATCCCCGACGTCGTGCCGGCCGACCGGCTGCAGACCGCCAACGCCCTGCTGGGACTGGGACAGAACATCTCCCGGGTCGCCGGCCTGGTGCTGAGCGGCGCCGCCGTGGTGCTGCTCGGCGCGGGATGGGCGCTGGCCGTCAGCGGGGCGATGTTCGCCACGGCCGGCGCGCTGATCACGCTGCTGCGGCTCACCCCCGCCGAGCGGACCTCGGCCGGCGGGCACTCGGTGCTGGCCGACCTGCGGGCCGGGTGGCGCGAGTTCGTCTCCCGGCAGTGGCTGTGGGTGGTCGTCGCCCAGTTCTCGATCCTGGTCATGGCGTTGCAGGCCGCCCACGGCGTGCTCGGGCCGCTGGTCGCCAAGGAGTCGCTCGGCGGAGCGCCCGCCTGGTCGGCGGTCCTGGCGGGCGAGGCCGTCGGCATGATCGTCGGGGTGGTCGTCACGCTGCGGCTGCGGCCGCGGCGGCCCATCCTGATCGGGACGCTCGTCACCCTGCCCACGGCTCTGCCGTACCTGCTCCTCGGCATGAGCGCGCCGCTGTGGACGGTCGTCGGCGGCGCGTTCGTCATGGGCGTGTGCTTCGACATCTTCGGCGTGCTGTGGCAGACCACCATGCAGCGCGAGATCCCGGCCGAGTCGCTGTCGCGGGTGAGCTCCTACGACGCGCTCGGGTCCCTGATGTTCGGGCCGCTCGGGCTGCTGCTGGCCGGGCCGGCGGCGATCGCGGTCGGGCCGCGGCCGGCGCTGGTCGCCTGCGGGACGATCATCGTGCTGGTCACGCTGGCCGCGCTCCTGGCCCCCGGCGTACGCGGGCTGCGGGTCCCCGACGAGGAGCCCGCGTCCGTCGCGACCGTGTCCTGAGAAACGCGCATTCTGCGATAACGGCCGGTCTGTTCACCGGCGCGCCGTTGGTCCATGGTGAGAGGGACGGGACGCCGCATACGGAGGTCAGCATGGAGGACTACGGCATCACCGGCGCGCGGGTGGACCTCGAGGTCGTCGTCGACATGCCTCGGGAGCGGTTGTGGGACCTGATCACCGCCGTCCACCGGGTGAGCGAGTGGAGCCCCGAGTGCGAGCACACCGCCCTGCTCGACGGCGGCGAGGGACCGGTCGCCGTGGGGACCCGCTTCGAGGGGCGCAACCGCCGCGAGGGCCGGGTCTGGACGGTGAACTGCGTGGTGACCGAGGTCGAGCCCCAGCGCTCGTTCGCGTGGGTGGTGCTCGACCGCGCCGCCGACCCGGAGCGCCCTTCGTCGTTCTGGCGCTACGACCTCGAACCCGGCGACCTTCCCGGCCAGACCCGGGTGCGGCACAGCTTCGTGCACGGCCCGGGGCACAGCGGCCTGCGCGAGATGATCCTCAGCCACCCGGAGATCGCGCCGATCATCCTCGACGTACGCCTCGAGGAGCTGCGCAAGCACATGACCGAGACGCTCGACGCGATGACCGCCGCGTACGTCTGACCGGACGCCCGGGGCGGGGGCCGCAACCCCACCCCGGGCTCCCGGGGCCTACTTCGTCAGCCGGACCTCGGTGGAGATCCCCGCCGTGCGGATCTCGCACGTGCCGAACGCGCTCTCGGCGGCGAGGCGGGCGAACAGGTCGCGGGAGTAGGCGCGGCGGCGCAGCATAAGCAGCGGCATCCTGGTCAGGACGGAGTTCAGCGGCGTCAGGCCCATTCGCCTGACCTCGTCGTCGATGTCGGCCCGGGACGCCTCCCTGCTCATGTCGTGCACCACCGCGGCGCCACCGGGACGCAGCACCCGGTGCATCTCGTCCAGCGCGCGGACGGGCCGCCCGAAGTTCTTGAACGCGGCCTGGCAGACGACCAGGTCGAACGAGCCGCCGGGGAAGGGGAGGTCGGCGGCGTCGCCCTGCCGCACGTCGACGCGCACCCCCGCCCGCCGGGCGTTGTCCGCCGCGATCTCCACGAACGTGCGGCTCAGGTCGAGCGCGGTCACGGCGAAGCCGAGCCGTGCCATCTCGACGGCCAGGTAACCGGGCCCGGGAGCCACCTCCAGGACGGCCGCCCCGGCCGGCAGTCCCGCGGTGACCTGTGCGGCGTACCGCCGTACGAGGGCGATCTGGGGCGCCGAGGCGCGCTGCCGCGCGTACCACCGCGCCATCGCGCCCTCCATGCCGGGCGCCTGGGTCTTCGTGATCTTTTCCATGGTTCTCCTCCGGTTCCGGATCATGCGTGTCCGAACCGGCCCGCGGAGGGAGCCCGGCTATCCTTGCGGTTGCCACCTTCCGGCCGGATTCCGCCCGCGGTTTCGGTTCGGAGGTCACGGACCCCGGCCGGTGTTCCCGCACCTCGCCGGGGTCCGTCTTCCGACGGTTCAGTCCTTCGTGCGGCCCCTTTCCACCAGATCGGCCGCCTCCGGCGGCATCCGCCCGGACTCGTGCCAGGCCCGCCACAGGTCAAGGCCGGGGAACGACCCCGTGGTCAGCTCCTCCAGGAAGGAGCGGACCCAGGACGCCTCGGCCTCGCGGACGGCGAGTTCGTACTCCGCCTCCACGAGGAACAGCCGCGGCACCTCCCGGCGTGCCGTGTCGAGCATCTCCCGCTGGGCGGCGATGTCCTTGTCCAGCAGGGCCAGCCGCCGGCGCAGCAGGCCGGCCAGCTCGTCCGGCGGGAGCACGGCGCCCACCGACAGACCGGCCAGGAACCGTGACTGCTCCCGCTCCGGCGTCGCGATCAGGTCGCGCGCCCAGTCGGTCAGCTCCGCCCGCCCGGCGTCGGTGATGCGGTAGATCGTGCGCTCGGGGTGCGCCCCCTCGCGCACGGTCCCCTCCACGGCCAGGAACCCGTGTTTCTCCAGGTTGCGCACGACCGTGTAGAGCGAGCCCCACTTGACGCCCATGTCCCGGTCCTTGCCGCGGGCGCGGATCAGCGTGGCCATCTCGTACGGATGCATCGGCCGCTCGACGACGGTGGCGAGCACGGCCAGGCCCAGCAGGTTGTTCACCTTGCGCCGTCCGGCCATTTCCCTCACCCCATCCTGATACTCGTATGCGAGTATACGTCGGCGAGTAGCGCCCGTGAACTCCCGGCGGCACGAGTGGAGAGACAGGACCGTCAGATCCCCGAGGGTTAGGTTCCGGCTCGATGCCATGGTGTCGTTGATGATCCCCCTTGCCACCCCACGCCAGGACGCGGACCTGATCGCCGAGTCCAGGGCGCGGCCCGAGGCGTTCGCGGCGCTGTTCGACCGCTACGCGGCGATGCTCTACCGCTACGTGTCCCGCCGCCTCGGCCCGGAGGTCGCCGAGGACCTGGTGGGCGAGACGTTCCTCGTCGCGTTCCGGCGCCGGGACCGCTACGACCTCACCCGTCCGGACGCCCGTCCCTGGCTGTTCGGCATCGTCAGCAAGCTCGTCTCCCGGCACCACCGCGACGAGGCCGCCCGCTACCGCGCGCTCACCCGCAGTCCTGTCGACGACGTCGCGGAGTCCCCCGCCGAACGGGTCGAGGACGGCGTGCGCGCGACGGCCGTGCGCCCGCTGCTCGCCGCCGCGCTCGCGCGCCTGCCGAAGGGCGACCGCGACGTCCTGCTGCTCATCGCCTGGGCCGACCTGTCGTACGACGAGGTGGCGCAGGCCCTGGGCATCCCCGTGGGCACGGTGCGCTCACGCCTGAACCGGGCCCGCCGCAAGGTGCGCGAGGCGCTCGGCCACACCAATCCGCTGCGGGACGAGGAGTGACCATGGACGACCTCACGACGCTCCGCGATTTCGGCCGGGGTCTCGAGCACGAGCCTCCCGCCGGGCTCGTACGCCAGCGGGGCCGCCTGCTGGACGAGGCGGCGGGCGGGCGCGCGCGGCGCCCGGCGAGATGGCCGGGCGGCCGCCGGGCGGGCTGGATCGCCCTGGCGGCGGTCGCGGTGGTCACCGCCGCGCTGGTCGTGGTGCCGACCGTGCTGCTGCGCGGGAGCACCGGCGCGCACCTGCTGACGCCGGCCACGGGAGACCGTCCGTTCAAGAAGGGCGAGGCGCTGACCGTGCTGCTCCTCGGCACCGACCGGCGCCCATCCTGGGGCGACCCGGAATCGAGTGAGCAAAGCGATCTCATGATCCTCCTGCGGCTGTCCGCCGACCGGAAGCGGGCGACGGCCGTCAGCCTGCCCCGCGACTCCCTGGTCCGGATTCCGCAGTGCCGGTCCGCCGACGGCAGGACCGTCGCCGCGCATCAGGATCTCATCAACCAGGCGTACTCGATCGGCGGTCTGCCGTGTGCGTGGAAGACGGTGGAGACCACGACGGGCGTGCGCGTCGACCACGCCGTCGCCATCCGCTACGACGGCCTGGCGAAGCTAGTCGACGCGCTCGGCGGCGTCGAGGTCACCCTCCCCCACGCGGTGGACGACCCCAAGTCGAAGCTGAAACTGCCGGCCGGCCGCTCCCTGGTGAACGGCGAGACCGCGGTGGCGTACGCACGCCTGCGGTACGTGGGCGACGGCTCCGACATCGCCCGCATCAAGCGGAACATGGCCCTGCTGCAGGCGATGCTGAAGAAGGCCTCCCGTCTCGACGAGCCCGCCGCCCTGGTCTCCTTCGTCCGCGTGGCCGCCACGTCGGTCACCACCGACGCGGGGCTGGACCTGGACGCCATGGTCACGCTGGCCGTGGACGTGCAGCGGGCCGGCACCCGGGTCACGGCCCTGACCGTGCCGTGGCGGCCCGCGGCGCAGGATCCGAACCGGATCGAGTGGAAGCAGCCCGAGGCCTCCCGCCTGTTCGCACGATTCGCCGACGAGTGAGCCCGCGGCGCCGGGGGCCGGCGGCGTCGCGGCGCGTGATCAGGCCCGCTGGACGGCCGGTTCCCACAGCTCGGCGGCGCGGGCCTCGGCGAGAGCGCCGATGCGGGCCAGCGCCTCGGCGGCGGGCATCGCCGGCAGGGCGCGCCCGTCGCGCAGCCGCAGCGCGACCTGGTCGTTCCCGGCCTCCTTCGCGCCGATCACCGCCTGGTAGGGCGCCAGGCGGGCGGCCCGGACGCGGGCGCCCAGGCTGCCGTGCTCGGGACCGGAGACCTCCGCCCGCAGGCCCAGCTCGGCGCAGCGCCGTACGAGCGCCTCGGCCGGGGGCAGCTCGGCCTCGGTCACCGGCAGGACCACCAGCTGGGTGGGGGCGAGCCAGGCGGGGAAGGCGCCGCCGTACACCTCGATGAGGTGCGCGACGGCCCGCTCCACGCTGCCGATGATGCTGCGGTGGACCATGACGGGCCGGTGCCTGCCGCCGTCCGGGCCGATGTAGTGCAGGTCGAACCGTTCCGGCTGGTGGAAGTCGACCTGCACGGTGGACAGGGTGGCCTCGCGCCCGGCGCCGTCGGCGATCTGCACGTCGATCTTCGGGCCGTAGAACGCCGCCTCGCCCTCCACCGCCTCGTACGCCAGTCCGGAGCGGTCGAGCACCTCGGTCAGCATGGCGGTCGCCCGCCGCCACATCTCGGGAGCCGCGACGTACTTCCCGCCGGCCCCCGGCAGCGACAGCCGGTGGCGGACCGGCCGGATGCCGAGCACGGCGTACGCGCTCCTGATCATCTCCAGGGCCCCGGCGGCCTCGGCGGCGACCTGGTCGAGGGTGCAGAAGATGTGCGCGTCGTTGAGCTGGATCGCCCGCACGCGGGTCAGCCCGCCGAGCACGCCCGAGAGCTCCGAGCGGTACATGCCGCCCAGTTCGGCGACGCGCAGCGGCAACTCCCGGTAGCTGTGCGACCGGGACCGGTAGATCAACGCGTGGTGGGGGCACAGGCTCGGCCGCAGCACGACCTGCTCGCCCCCGAGGTCCATCGGCGGGAACATGTCGTCGCTGTAGTGGGACCAGTGCCCCGAGATCTCGTACAGCTCCCGTTTGCCCAGCACGGGGGAGTACACGTGCCGGTAGCCCGCCCGCCGTTCGGCGTCGCGGATGTACTCCTCCAGGGTGTGCCGGATGACGGCTCCTATCGGGCAGACTAAAAAACTAGGTCTGCTCCGGCGTCGAGGGAGCGGGAGACATGGCTGATAGCCGGTTCACCATCGGACTGATCTACGACGTCACCAAGGTATTGGAGCAGCACGGCTACCGGCTCCCCGATGGCGACAGCCGGACCAGAGCACTCGGTGCGTTCTCCGGCGTGCTCCTGCACCTCGTTGAGACTTACGAGGGACGTCGAGACAGCCTCGGCGACGAGGTCGCCTGATCAAAACGGCCCCAAGCGGGTGCAGCGAACACCTGCTCAGGGCCTTGACCCCCACCTGCGGAACCAGGAGAGGACCTATGAACGACGTTACAGGAACCCCCGAGCCGGAAGACGTTTCCGCGCTGATCAGCGAGGCCGAGGCATTCCTGGCCAGCCAGCAGCCCGCGACGGTACCCGCCGCGTCGGCGGCCGTTAACGGCGAGACCAGGCGCGTGCGCCAGCTCCGGGCCGAGGTCGCCGAGGCGGCCCTGTTGGCCGAACTGCAGAACGACGACACCCCGCTCCGGCTCGACACGGACCGCGTGCGCAAGCGGCGCAAGAAGGCCCACGAGGCCGCGCGGCTTCACCAGCTCGCCCAGGACCCGGTCATGCGGGCCTGGCAGGCCGCGCGCATGCGGAAGCTGCTCGTGGCCGGGTCCATGGTGTCGCTGGCCCTGGCGCTGACCTGGTCGACGGCGGGCGTGCAGGTGTTCGCGGCCGAGGGCGCCGCGATGTGGTCCCCGGCCTGGATCTTCGCCTGGTTCGTTGAGCCGTTCATGTCCCTGGCCCTGCTCGTGGTCGTCGGCGCAAAGGCCTACCTCGGCACCCGTGGCCAGCCGATTCAGTCCAAGACCCTGACCCGGATCGAGTGGCTGTTCCTCGCTCTGACGCTCGGCATGAACGCCTGGCGTCACCTGCCGTTCGTCGCCGACGAGTTCAGCCTGTCGGCCCTGGTGCTGCACATCCTCGGCCCCATCGTGGCCGTGGCTGTGGTGACGGCCCTGCCGATCATCCTGGAGGCCTTCACGGGCCTGGACCACGGCGCCCCCAAGGCGGCTGCCCCTGCCCCCTCCCCGTCGGTCGGCCGGAAGCCTGTCTCGGCCCCTCGTCGGACGCCCCTCCGGACCCCTGGCGACCAGGGATCGGATAGGGAAGGCGACCGCCGTCCGGTGACCCCCGCGCGGGGCCGGTCGATCGACCAGCACCGGGCCGACCTGATGGCCCGGATCAAGGCCGGAGAGGTCGACGCGCGGCCGTCGGCCGAGGCCATCCGGAAGGCGCTCGGATGCGCCCGGGAGACCGCCGCACAGCTCCGCGACGAACTCAAGAACGCCTGACGAAGTCGGCCCACGAGGGCCAGCCCCCGAAACCAGAACGACCCCGGTCGGTGCGCCAACACCGGCCCGGGGTCTGAGATCCGCCCCTGCTTGACCAGGAGAGATCCTTGAACCACCGTACCGGCATTCGCCGGGCAGAACTTCCTACTGACCACTTCACGACGATCAGCAACCGGTGGGTCCGCGACAAGCGGCTGACCTGGAAGGCGCGCGGTGTCCTCGCCTGGCTGGCCTCTCACAAGGTCGGGTTCCGGGTCTCCGAGAGGGCCCTCATCGCTGCCGCGCCGGAGGGGCGTGACGCCGTACGCGGCGCCCTCAAGGAGCTGGAGCGCCACGGCTACCTCATCCGGGAGCGCCAGCGCGCGGCCAACGGCAGGCTCGGCGACACCGACTACATCCTGTGCGACCCCTGGACCGCCGGAAACCAGCAGGTCAGCACCAACGACGGATTTTCCGTCCCTGGTGGCCCTCGTCAGCCCGAACCTACGCCGGAAAATCCGTCACAGGCCCCCACCAGCGGAAACGAGGTCGACGCCCAGGCCGCACCTACGCCGGATTACCCGTCGCAGGACGTGACCAGCGAGAACGGGGCATCGTCGCAGGTCGGCACCAACGACGGATTTTCCACCCTCTATAAGAAGAACAAGGAGAAGAAGAACAAGAAGAAGACCAGTGATCATCTTCTCGCCGTAGGCGAGCGTACGGTGCGTACCGCGCGAGGCGCCGCGCGGACGCCTTCGGCGAACCAGGGAGATCTTTCCCGGATGGCTGGGGACGTGCTCGGCCAGATGCCGGACCACTACCGGAAGGCTCCGGCCTGGCTGCGCTCCCGGATGCTCAAGCGGATCGCCGAGGCCCTGGCCGACCGTTCCCCGCTGGCCCTCGTGGCCTACGCCCACCGGTTCGCCGCTGACCCGAATTTCGGCGACTACGAGCACCTTCGCCGGTTCTCGGACCTGATCCGGAAGCTTGACGCCGATGTAGCCGAGGGCATCACCTGCCCCCGCTGTGGTCGCGACCCCCTCCACACCTTCTGCCCCGCTGACGTCGAGGGAGGCACCGATGAGCGCTGACGCCGTCGAAATCGGCCTGAGCGACCCTGAGCGCGCTCCTCGGCCCGTTTCCGGGGCCAAGATGACCATGGACACCTCCGAGTCAGGCAAGGGTGCTCAGAGCCTCACCAGTGACGAGCAGGCGGGCCAGGACGCCCGGCAGACCGCCGCCGGTCGGCCGCTGTCGCCGAGCGGCGCCGGGGCCCTGCGGTACGCCGTGAGCGTCGTCGGTCACGGGGCCCTGCGGACGCCCCTGCACACCTGGGAGCGGGCCTGGGACTGGCTCAAGCTGGCCCACCTGCGGGACGGCGGCACGCACCGGGGCCAGGTCGCCGAGCGGCACGCGGCGGCGTACACGAAGCTCCAGCAGGACCGGGCCCGCCGGGCCGGTGCCGTGGCAAGGGTCGCCGCCTGGCCGTGGAGGACCCGGGCGAAGGTCGGGAAGGTTCCCGTGGCGCTCGTGACCTGGGGCGTCACCACGGGCGAGGCGGTGTATGCCGCCCAGCCGGCGAATCCGTTCCTGGCTACCGTCCTCGGCGGTGTCAACGGCGTGTTGGCCGACGCGGTCGCGGCCGTGGCCCACCTGGCCAGCCCTGTTGCCCTGCCTGCCGCCGGTCTCGCTGGCCTGGCGGCCGTGGGCGGGAGCATCCGGCGGGAGCATGACCGGCGCCGCGCGCTGCTGGTCGTCCGTGACGGGGTCGACGTCGGCCTGCGCGAGGGCGGGGAACTGCTCCCGGCCGTCCCGATCGCTGGCTGCTCGCACCCGAACGCTGCGATGGAGGCCGTACGGCGGGCCCTGGCCATCGAGCGGGTGAACGTCCGGCCGCTGTCGGCTACCGCAACGCCGTGGGGCTGGGAAGTGGTCGTCCAGATGCGCCAGGGCAAGCCCGGGGACATCACCCGCGCGGCGGCCGACCTGGAGACGCTGCTCGACGTCCGGGAGGCGGGCGTGCTCGTCACCCCGCACCGGGACCGGCGGGCCCGGGTCACGCTCCGGGTGGTCGAGTCGGACCCGTGGGCCGACATGCCGACGGTGCCGGACTACGCGGGCCCGGACTGGACCGTGCGGGACCCGATTTGGCTGGGCCAGAGGCTCGACGGCGCCCAGGTCCGTACGGCGTTCGCCAGCAAGCACTCGCTGATCCTGGCCGCGTCCGGCGGCGGTAAGAGCATCCTGCTGCGGCTGATCGCGGACGGTCTCGGCGCGGCGGCCGACGTCCACATGTGGGACCTGGACCCGTCGGGCGTGGGCCAGGCACCGCAGGCGGCCGTTATGGGGAGGGTGGCCCTGGACCCGGGCGACTGCGAGGCCGCGCTGACGGACGCCGTGGCCATCGCCGTGGCACGGACGCGGCTGCTGCGCAGGCTCGGCATGGGCGACGCATGGCAGGCCTCGCCGGAGCGCCCCGCGCTGGCTGTGATCGTGGACGAGTACCCGCGCCTCACCCCGGCCGGGAAGGCGGCGGCCGTCTCCCTGCTGCGGATCGGCCGGAAGGCGGCCGTGTTCATCGTGTTCGCTTCACAAGATTCCAAGAAGGACACCCTCGGCGACAGCATCGCGGGCCAGGTGGCGTTCCGCGCGGCCGGGCCGGGCCTCCAGGACTGGCAGGCTGACCTGTTGTTCGGCGCGGGCGCCAGGGCGCGCGGCTGGGACCCGGGCCGGTACCAGCCCGCCACGAGCGCCGACAGCCCGAACGACGCGGGGACGTTCTACGTGGCCGGCGCGGGCGAGGACATCGCGTTGCCCATGCGGGTCGGTTACATGGCGGGAGCCGTGGCGCAGTCCCGCGCCGAGCGGTACGCCACCCTCGGCCGGTGCCCGCTGCTCGACGTCGACACGCTGACGGCCGCAGGCCTGGACGCGGCGGGCGTGTACGTCCGTACGGACGACGAGGGCGCCCAGGTGGTCTCCCTGGCCACGATCGAGCCGGAGCCGGTTCCTGATGAGGCCCTGACCCTGCTGGAGGCCATCGCCGACGACGTCCAGGCCTACGGGGCCGAGTGGATCCCGGCGGCCGAGCTGGCGGCGCAGGCTGCCGAGCGGATGGGCTGGACGCCGGGGAAGGCGGCCGAGATGCGGACGGCCGCGCTGCTCGACTCGGCGGGGATCCCCTCGCGGCGCCGGTCGACGGGCGTCGTACGGCCGCGTGCGGCGCTGCTGACGGCGGCCGGGCGGGACCTGCTGGCCTCGGCGTAGCGTCTGCATCGGGGTCGTCACCTGGTCGTCAGGGTGGCGACCCCGATTCGTTCCGGTGTAGTCCCCTTGCAGCCCCTGACCTGCGGAAAGGGCAACTGCGGCGTGTCGTGCAGACCAGCATGCGAGGGGAGGGGGCGAGACGACCGACCTGCGGAAACGGATGAAGGACCGGATCCCCCGCGCGGGTTCCGGCCCTTCGCTTTGGTGCCCCGGTCGCGCCCCCGGCATCCCGGACGGTCAGGGACGCGACCGGGGGTCTACTGGTCGGCCTCAGCAGGCCGGGCCATGAGCCGCTCGCGGGCGCGGCGGGCCGTGTCGGCCATGCGCGTGAAGGCGGCTTCCTGGGTGGCCGTGACGGGCGCTCCGTCTGGCCAGGAGCGGCCCGCCGACTTGAGCCCGGCCGCGATGCGTACGGCGGCGGCCATGCGCTCCAGGCCGGAGAACGTGGCGGCCTCAATGGGCTTGCCGGTGCGGACGTGGACGGCGTGCCAGCGGCCGGTGTCGTCGTCCTGGCGGACATCCCGAAACTCGGGGATTTCCGGGGGGTGACGGGTCATGCACGGATCGTATGACGCGGTATAGAGCGGTGTACAGCGGTAGGCCGCTACCTGTTGGTTTATGCAGCTCAGGGCCGTTCTACGTTGGCGGCATGCGTGACGACTTTGACCCCGAGGCGGCCGTACCCGGTTACGTCTACGTGCGGATGGCCGACCACATCGCGGCGCGCATCGCCTCCGGTGAGATCCCGGTGAATGCCCGGCTGGCCGGTGAACGCGCGCTGGCCGAGGAGTACGGCGTGGCGCTGGGCACCGCGCGGCGGGCGATCGAGGAGCTACGAGACCGGGGCCTCGTCGTCACCCTGCCCGCCAAGGGCACGTATGTGGTGGAACCTGGCGGGCCGGACGGAGAGACGCCGGAGACCACTTGACCAGCGTGGGCCGGGGGACGGGAGTTAGTAGGGGCTCGACAGCCGGGGGTTTGCCGGCTGATTGTCGCCGCAGGTCAGAGCGGGTAGCGGGCGACGCGGGGAAGGCCTCGGCGGCTGGCCGCCAGTTGGGAGGGCCTTCCGCCCTCTACCTGGGCGGATCCAACTCCCGGCGGGGTTAGTTCCGAGAAACGGCCGGGCGGCGCGGGGACGCAATAGTTAGTACTTGCCCCGGGCACCCCGGCCTCGTCATGCGGCGGGGCCGTCGGGCCCCATCGGGACCTGCTCGGACTCCCGAAGGATCTGGTCCAGCATCCGGGCGTCGAGCAGGCGGCCGAGGCCGACGATGGCCCGCTTCAGGTGCTCGACCTGAGCGAAGGTGAGCCGGTAGCGGACGATCTCGTCGGCGGCGTCCTCGTCACCCCTGATGACGCACTCCAGGGCATCCCTGGCCCTGGCCGTGAACGATCGCCGGACGAGGGCGCCGCCGATGTCCGACAGCAGCAGCCCCACCCGCTCCAGGGCTGGCCTACGCTTCACGGGACGGCCTCACGGCCGGGGCGGTGCGGCTGGCGGCGGCCGAGGCGTCCGGCGCCGTATGACTGGCCCTACCTGCCTCGAATTCGTGCGGACGAGGGTCCAGGGCCGCGGCGACATGCTCCAGCTCGCCGATCTGGTCGTCTCCGACCGGGTCGGGCGCGCCGGTATAGCGCTGCAAGCGGGCACGCTGTGCGGCGGTCACGTCAGAGACGAAGTCCCAATTCATGGTCACTGTCAGTCCTCCATAGGGGATCTGTCGGCCTGCTGGCGGCCGAGGGGAATGGTCACGCGGCTCTGGTCGCCCGGTACGTGCGGCTGTACTCGGCCCTACAGATGGAGCAGTAGCGGACGCCACGGCTGTCGACGCGGTCGTACGGGTGCCCCTGCGGGCAGGCCGTTTTCCGGGCGTTCCTGGCCGATGGGCCGTTGCCCCTCAACACGTTTTCCCGGTGCGTCACCGGCCGTACGTGCTCAGGGTGCGCACACAGCGGACCGATACAGCCGTCATCGGGGAACCGGTAGTGGTCCATCTCCAGGCCCTCGGGGACGGGCCCGTTGTTGGCCTCCCACGCCCATCGGTAGGCGGTCTGAAACCGGGTGCCGGTCCAGAACAGACCGCGAGGCCCGCCGGGCCGATGGCCGTTGGTGGCTCCGGTCCAGCGCCAGCAGCCGTTTTCTAGGACCTCGATCTTCTCGGCGAACCGGCGGACGGCCGTGCCGTAGACCATACCCGGCAGGATTTTCCCGCGAAAATAATCGGAGACCGCACGGGCGAATATGCTGGTAGTCATTGACTGCTTCTCCATGGTCGTGGTGGACCAGGAGGCAGGGCCGGGCGCCCAGAAATTGGGATTCCTCTGAGCGCCCATTATTTTCCGTATCGGGAGCCGTTTTATTTGCCGGGTGGTACGTCAGCCCTCCTCTACTGGCTACAGGACGTAGAGCCGGGTCTCGCGAATCCCCATCAGACCTTCGGACCCACGGTGCTCGTACAGGACGCCTTCCTGCTTCAGCGTCTCGACGCTCTGCCGGAAATCGGCAGAGCTGGCGTTCGGGAACGTCCGCAGGAAATCGCGCTCAACCTGTTTGGTGTCGGCCGGACGCCGCTCAACCTCTACGTAGCGGTTGACGATGTCGACCAGGGTCCTCCCGACCGTGGACATGAAGTCCGCCTGCTGGGCCTGCTGCTGCGCGGCCTGATGGGCTGCGACCTGCGCGGCCTGGCGGGTCTGGCGGGCGGCGATACGATCCGGGCTCCAGAAATTGCTGGTACTCATTCGGTAATTCCTTTTCGTTGGTTGGGGATTTCTCAGGCGGCCTTGCGGTCGGGCTTGTGAGTCGCGACGTACCAAAAGGTGAAGGCGTCGCTCTTGTCCTGATCAGCGATGATGTCAGCGATATCGCTCAGCGAGAAGACGGGGACAAGCCGCTCCAGGAACCGAAAGCTGGTCGGCTTCCCATTGCTCAGCCGCCACATCTGGTAGTCGGTGCTACCGATTAGACGGGCCAGCGCATATCGGCTCATTCCCTTCTCATCGCAGATCTCCTTGAAACGATCCGCTGACACCAGTATTCCTTTCATATCTACCACGGTAGCAGACATGATTTCCGGGATAGTAGCGCCGAGGATGGACCCCTACGCAATTCCGGAATAAGCTACTGTCTTTTGAATACCGACGAAATCGACGTCGGAGACCAAACGCCCTATGCCTGGGGCGGCCGACTTAACGGTGGGTGGGGGCCGCCTTTGCCAAGGAGGCCGAGGGCAGGTGGGCACGGCGCGCGGGGCCGAGATGGCCGACGGCGACGAGGCCGAGCAGCGGGGGGCAGGCATGACGAGGGCGGCCGCCCACGGCGGGCGGGCACTCCAGGCGATTCATCAGGCTGGCGACTGCCCGGTAACGGGGTTGTCGTGGAGGCCGCCAGGGCTGTCGTTAGGTCGCCTGCCGTCGCCTGTTACGGGAGGATCGTGGTTGACCCGGAGAAGCTAATCCTCTCGTTCTTCGCTGGTACCCAGGGTGTAACCCATTGCCGTTTCCGGCTGCACTCGAACAAGCTCGGTAGTCCCGTCCGAGTGGGGAGCAGCCGCCCATCCAGATGGCCAGTGGTGTTCTCTCGCAGGATCGGTCACGCGGGCTTCGTCTAGCCGGAAGAGCTCTTCTCCGGTGGGATCGCCGAAGTTAGCTGACCCTGAGAAGGTCGCCTTCTTGAAATCGGCGTTCCCGGAGAAGGTCGCCTCTTTGAAATCGGCGCCGCCAGAGAAGGTCGCCACCCTGAAGTCGGCGTTCCCGGAGAAGGTCGCCTCTTGGAAATCGGCATCCCTGGTGAATACTGCATTGTAGAAAAAGGCCGTTTGGGAGAAGGTGACCCTGTCGAAGTATGCCCTTCTGATGAACGTGGCCCCACCGAACCAGGCCTCTTCGATGAAGGTCGCACGGCTGAACCGCGTTGCGCGGCGGAAGGTCGCCCCGTTGAAATCGCCCTCGTCATGAACGGTTATCAAGTCGAATGAGGCTGTGTCGCAGAAGGTGGCTGCGACGAACGAGACGCGGGAGAACTTTGCCCAGCCGAACCAGGCCTCCCCTAAGAAGGTTGCTTCGTCGAACACGGCCGTGCCTGTGAAGTCCGCCCAAGCGAACGATGCCCCTCCCAAGAAGGTCGCCCCCTGGAAGATGCCTTCGGCGACGTGGCATCGCGTGAAGTGGAAGTCGATGAGCGTAGCGCCGCTCAGGTCGATCCGCATGCCATGCCAGAAGCGTGGATCAGGCGAGGGGCCGTCACGCTGGTCGGCTGGCCGGTTATCCCGTAGATGCTCGGCGAGAATGCGCTGGGCTGCGAGCCGGACTTGCCGCTCTCCTTCCGGGTCTCCTCCCTGGACCCCATGGTCGGCCGGCTGAGTGACGCCAGAATGACCGTTGCGGGCTGCGTGGTACCGGCGCCGTGCGGCCCGTAGCGCTTCCCGCCGCTCCTGCTCTGGATCGGAGGGCGTGGGAGGACTGTAGGGCATCCGCAGGTAGGCACAGATGACGTTCACGATCGTCTGACGGTGGCCCTCGTTGTCCTGAGCCAGGCGCTCCAGCGCGTACATGCCAGCCAGCCGCACGGCGGCCTTGCCGTGGCCGAGCTGCTCGGCGGCCTTGGTGTACAACTCGGTAATACGTCGTTCGAGCGCGTCGCGCCGGTTGTCCTCGGCGACACGCTCGGCGTGCGTGGCGTCTCGCTCCGCGTCGCGTTCGGCGAAGGCTGCGTCGCGCTCGGCCTGCAGCGCGGTCAACACCATCGTGAGTTCTTGGTGGCGCTGTCGGCGGAACGCTAGAGCCAGGGTGAACGCGGCCCCCACCGCCGCCCCGGCAGTCAGCGCGGTACGTATGGCCTCGCTGGTAGCCGTTGAGACTTCGACGCTTGTCGGCCCTGTCGGTGTGGGGGCGGGGCTCGCGGTCCCCGTGGAGACCGGTCTCGGACTGGGCGCGGCGACGCCACGCAGGAGCAGCCAACTGGTGAGCGCGACGGTCGATACCGTCAGCAGCACTGCCAGGGCGATCCACCACCCGGCCGACCGTGGCTCGCGGAGCCGGGATAGCCGCTGTTCCAAGAGTTCGATCCGCGACTGGTCGGCCTTCGGCCCAGGCGTTTCCGGCCGGGCACGCCGACGAAGCCACCCCACACCACGCATGACCGCCATCCCATCCGACACCGCCCGATCTCGCCGTGCGTGTCTTCCGATCGTTATCCCTGACAGGGAGATGCCGGCCTTCACACCAGCCGGACGCGCTCAGCGTCGCCAGTGGCCGTCCCGGCAGACGTAGGTCCGGCCGCGGTTGCTCATCCCGACGGCCCCCTCGTTGCCGCAGAACCCGCCCGGGTTCACGCCGGAGATGACCGACGGGGTGTCGTCCTCGGTCTCGCGGGGCGCCGGTTTCGGCGAGGGCTTCGACCTCGGCTTGCGGCCCTTGCTGGGGTCCAGGTCGTCCCGGTCGACCGACTTGTTCACTCCGTCGCCGTCGGCGTCGCGGTCCCTACGGTCGCGGATCCCATCCCCGTCGAAATCGTCCGTGGGAGAGGGACTGGGCGTTGGCGTCTCGGTAGGAGTGGGATCGGTCGGTTCGAATAGGTCGGTCGCCGTATAGGACGGGAACGGGGACGGTGACGGAAGTGGAGGAGCCGAGTCCCCGAATATCGCGCCGCACGCGGCGAACAACGCGAACATCACCGCGAGAAGCAGCAGGCAGCCGCATCCTTTCTGGGCCTTGGTTGCTGGCTTGGGCTGCTTGGGTGCACGGGGGGTCGGCAACGCAGCTACCTTCCTGATCGGGGGGGAGAGGGAGCTTAACTTGGAGCGATCCACTCGCGGGGCTCAAGTGACAGAAATGATCTCGGCCCCATTTCGGAATCGGCCACTGTCAGACAGGCCGGGCGTTTTCGTACATGGGAAACCAGGCCGGGGGCTCCCGGGCTCGGGCACTTAAGGGTGCCTCGGGTCGCCATTTGTCAAGGGGGGGCGAAGCCGGCGGCCGACGAGGCCGAGCAGCAGGGGGCCAGGCATGACAAGAGCGCCCACCCACGGCAGGGCAGGCGCTCCAGACGGCCGACGAGGCCGGGCGACTACAGGCCGCTCACGGGGTTGTCTTCCCACCTATCGGCCTCCTCGATGTAGCCGAGCAGGGCCGTGGACCCGTCCTTCCAGCCGCCATGGCGGCCGATCCTCTCCAGGGCGGCGCCAGCGCGCCGGGCGGCCGTGGCGAACCCGCGCCGGAGGCTATGACCGGTCCAGCGGCCCTCCAACCCGGCGGCCGAGGCGATGCGGGTGACGATGTCGGCGACGGCATCGGCGGTCATACGGCCGCTCGGGTCGCCGATCTCCTTGCCGTTCCGCGTGATCGGCGGGGCGATGCGGCCGTGGCGGTCGATGCGAACCAGCAGCGGGCCCGACGCGCGGCCAGCCTCGGCCATCGCGGCCACCAGAGCGCGCACCGCGCGAACAGGGCAGGTCGCGGGGACGCGGCCGTACGGTACGGCAACCTCGGTGAACTTCCTGATCTTGCGCCGGTAGATGGTCACCAGGAGGCCCTCGGGCGTCTCGCGGACGTCGGCGATGTCCAGGGCCACCAGCTCGGAGACACGGGCGGCGCAGGAGTAGCCGAGCAGCAGCGCGGCGGCGTCACGCTTGCCTGCCAGGGTCGAGCGGTCGAGCGTGGCCAGCATCGCGCGCAGGGCGTCCGGAACGGCAGGGTCAGCCTTGCGAGTGACGGCGGCCGGGTCCTTGGCCAGGGCCAGGCGCTCCCGGTAACCGTCGAGCACCTTCCGGACGGCCTTGGTCTCCGGCGGCGTGGCGTTGGCCGTGCGGTGGGCCGTGCGGATGGCGGCCAGGGCCCGCTCGATGCTGGACGGGGCCAGCGGACGACCGGTCTTGGCCGAGGGCGTGTTGGTCAGGTGCGTGACGTACCCGGCAACGGTCTCCGGCGTCGCCGGAAGCGGGACGCGGCCGTGCTCGACGCACCACCGCTCGAAAGCGGTCCAGTCGGCGGCGTACGCGCGCCGGGTCGACGCGGGCATGCCCGCCAGGATGGCTTCCCTCGTGGCCTCGCTCACGGCGAAATCGGCGGCCGAGTAGACCGGCCGGGCGTCGGCGGTCATCGCGGGGGCGGTGGCCGAGACGATGGGGGCGGGGAGAAGGTCGGTCACGGGGGGCTCCTGGGTACTCCTGCTAACTCCTGATAAGAAAGTTTATCAGGAGCCAGAGCGAGAGCGGATTTTGAGCAGTCACGATCAGATGTCGGTGGCGGCGTGACTTCGGGGTCGTCCGGCCGAGCCTCGGTACATCACCGATTTCACGTACCGGTGACGGTGACGTACGCCATGCCGTCGACTTTTCGGCCGGGCCCGACGACGGAGGATCGCCGACAGCGAACCACGAACGGGTGGCGTGCTCGTCACGTAGGTTCGGCCTCATGAAGTACGTCTGCGAGGTCTGCAAGGAGCGCATCGAGCCCGACGGCCGGGGCAAGGTCCGTGTGGAGGGCGTCACGCACTCCAGCGCGCCGAAGGCATGGGTCTGGGGCCCGGTGCCGTGTCACCGGGACTGCCGTCCGGACCTGCGGACGCCGTACGACGACCAGGTCGGCTTCGGCGAGTACCAGCTCACGTGGCAAGACATGACGGCCTAGACGCCTGGTCGAAGCGTGCCCAGGCGCGAGCGGACGATCTCGATTCCCATCCGCTGCAGAGCGATCGTGACTGCGCGGCCGTGGTGCGGACATGCCCCGTATGCCCGGTGAAGGGCTTCAGACCCCGGCGCGCATGCCTCAAGTCTGTATATCCGGCGGAAGGCCCTCAGGCGGATGGGACCAGTCGGCAACCTCGGTAAAGGAGACCTTGGCCCCCGAAAAGTTCGCGTTGCGGAACGAGACTTGGCCACCCGCGAACGCTACGTGGTCGAAGGAAACCTCTCCGCCAGAGAAGGCCGTGTCGTCGAAGGAGACGCGGCCATCGGCGAAGATCGCGCCACGGAACCAGACCTCGCTGCCGCAGAAGTTCGCGTGTCCAAAGGAGACATGACCGCCGGCGAAGACGGAGCCGAACCAGACCATGGCACCCGAGAAGGCCGCGTGTTCGAAGGAGACGTGCCCGCCGACGAACCTTGCGCCCAGGAACGAGACCATACCGTCGGCGAACCTGGCGTGGTCGAAGGAGACCTGGCCGGAGAAGACGGTGTAGGTGAAGTCAATGTCGCTGTTAATTGTGACCCCGGTGAAGTCCAGGTCGGCGCCGTGCCAGGGTATTGGGGCGTCAGCCCGTAGGTGTACGGCTATCAGGCGCCAGATGGTGGTGCGTACTTCGCCCATAGCCTGCCAGGCGGTGTGCGCGCCCGGATCGATCTCGCGGTCAGGTTCGGGGTCGGGAGGCATGCGCAGGTAGGCGCACAGGACGTCGATGCACATCTGCCGACCGCCCTCCCAGTCATCAGCGAGAGCGGCGAGGGCGTGAACGGCGGCTAGGCGTACGGCAGCAGAGGCGTCTCCGAGCTTGCCGGATGCCTTATCGAAGCGGTCGACGTACAGCTTGATGTCCTCGCGCCGAGCCGTCTCCCGGGCGCGGTGGTTCTCCTCCTCGGTGATGCGCTGCTTGCGGTAGGCGACCACCAGGGCGACCACACCGCCGATTCCGCCGACGACTGCGAGCACGATCTTCAGAGTGTCGAGGAATTCGGCGACGGTTGGCTTCTGGCCGGTGGTTGAGGGGAGCCCAAGCCAGGCCAACGCACCGAGCAGCAGCAAGCCTGTCGCGGTGATGGCGACCGCCAGAGTGATGGCCAAGGCCCGGCCGATTGGTAGCAGGCGGACTGCCTGCGGATCGGGACCGCGCTGACGGCGGCGGAGGACTCGCCGAACGATCTGGGGGAGACGTGGCATGTCGCCTACTTTGCCCGACGGCCCGTGGAGAGACATGGAAATTCGGAATGGGTCGGAGACCCGCAACGCTGCCTGTCGGAAGGCGCCCCGTTGGGGTCTGCGTCCCGCAGCGTCGGCGGCGACGAGTACGTCTGCGAGATCTGCAAGGAGCGCATCGAACCCGATCCGCAAGCGGTGGGACCGTCAGCGAGCGGTCCTGGTAGCCGATCACAGCCCTTTCTGCGCCGCACTTCTCAACAGGTGGCGTTGGCCTGGCGCTCGCCGCCCATCCGCGATGCCTCTGGACGGCCCTCAGGTCGCGTCTAACGGCTTTGCGGGCGGTCTGGGGTCAGCGGAAGGGTCAATAAATAATCGTGTGGGTACACAATTATTCGGCAGGTCGGTTAGTCTAACGAGCGGGGCTATGCCGTGGGGCATAGGCCCGACAAGGGGAGAGGCCCCGGCTTAGCGCGGAAACGATCAGCCGAGGCCCCTCATGCGAGATGTTCTCGGTCCTTCAGGCTGGCGGGCCTAGAAGGGCCAGAACATCCGCACAACCGCCTCCGCCAGGGTGAGCGCCGCTCTGATCGCGAGCACGCGCCCCTCGGGGGAAGTCGGGATCTTGCGGCCGGCTAAAGCCGGCTTCTTTCTGTGTCGCCCTGGCGACATAGGGTCTCCCCTCTCTCTGTGGGCCTCGTGTTCTCGGGGTCGCCGTGAGGCCCTTCCCCGGTCGATCCCGCGCGGGAGTACCGACCGAGTCAGAGATGTCGTCGATGCGACTGTTCACAGCGTAATCGTCCCGGCCGGGTCACGTGGCTCTTGCAGCATTCGGGGGCGCCAAGTCGGCCGATAAATAACGGAGCTGCGTCCTGAAGTCACCCGAAGTGGCGCCATCGGACCTGGACATGCTCGCCAGGAAAGCAAATGGGAACACTGAGTGTGATCTATATCACATTATTTGTACGCGATGCAGCATTCGAGCCTCGGCGACCGAAAGGGCCACTGTGTCCGACCGATATGCGCTCGTCTGCGCCCAAGCCCTGGTAATCGGAAGGCCGGAAGTTCGCCGCAGTTGGTCAACTGTCGGCAGTAGGCGGCGGCGTCCGGCTGCGAGCGGCGCAGGATGGCGGGCATGGTCCCGCACGAGGACGATCCCCTGTGGAGCGTCAAGCGGATCGCTGAGTACCTGGACGTGAGCCCTACCTGGGTCCTCGGGTTCGCCGAGGAGTACGGCCTGGTGCTATTCGACATCGGCGGGAACAACCTTCGTGCCCGTCGCAGTGATGTGCTCCGCTTCGCCTTCCGGAACGCCCATCGGGACCAG
Organism: Microbispora sp. ZYX-F-249; assembly: GCF_039649665.1. Classification (NCBI taxonomy): domain Bacteria; kingdom Bacillati; phylum Actinomycetota; class Actinomycetes; order Streptosporangiales; family Streptosporangiaceae; genus Microbispora; species Microbispora maris. The sequence continues at coordinate 78,246 of NZ_JBDJAW010000026.1, forward strand.
GCCGATTTTCAGCACCAAGAGGACGTCGACGACGACTCCGCGGGCTCCGTCCCGCCTGCTCCCGAGCCTCCGGCAGATCCGCTGCAAGGCCGCAGGGCCCTGGTCTTCTCCGAGCGCGGCAGAGAATTCGACCTCTTCCCCATTGGAGCGCTAGCCGCTGCTCTGGGCCGTAAGCCCGACACGCTCCGGCAGTGGGAGCAGGATGGCATCCTGCCTCCCGCCCGAGACCGTTCCTTCAGTCACGACGAACGTGGTACACGCCGTCACTACACGCGCGCCCAAATTCTGGCCATCTACCGCATCGCTCAGGAGGAAGGCGTTCTCAAGCCCCACGCCCGGCGTCTTCGGGACACCCGCTTCGTCGAGCGCGTGCGAGCGGTGTTCCACGAGGAGCCGCCCGAACTCAACCCCTGATGCACGGGGACGACGGCCGGCGTTTGGCAGAGCGCTTGACTGGGGGTCTTGGGGTCGTGCGCTCAAAACGGGCCCTGAGCTGGGCGACGGGGCCAGGGTGGGCACCAGACGTGATGGTGACGCTGTAGGGGACGGAAGGGGATCGGCCTCGGCCCTCGCCGATTTTCGCCGGCTGATGGGCCCCGGATTTTTGACCTGCGGAAACGTGGTCCAGCAGCGAAAATCTGGTCTCGGCCGAGGGACTGGCGGCGGGGAAAATCCGACCTGGGGCCGAGGGCTGGCCACGGTAGCCGACGCGGGGAGCTGGCCGAGGCCTCCGGCTATGTATCCGATGGTGTTCGAGGAGGCCTCCGGCGCCTCGGCCTGGCCCGAATTTCGGCCGCCGGGTCGTGGATCAGTCGGCCATCCCGCGCCAGAACGCCGCGCTGTGCTTCGGGCCTGCTGGTGGTCCGCTCGGCCGGTGTACCGGTACCTCCGGAGTCGGCGGTACCGGCTCGGCCAGATCCTCGGCCCAGTCCTTGACCTGCTCGACGGTCGGCCTGCGGAGGATCCGATAGACGACCGTGCCGGGCATGCGGCCCTGGCGCATCTTCAGCCAGCCATCAGCAGCCAGGGCGCGCACGTACTCCCCGATTTCGTCGGCGGTCGAGCCCGTATGCCGCTCAAGCTGCCCCGCCGACACCGACACCTCCGGATGTCCCTCTGCCAGCCGCGCGAGCAGCAGCCAGAGCACGGCGGCGCCGGGCGGTACGTCGGCGTCCGCCAGGGCCATCGGCACGACGAGGTAGTCATCGTCCGGGAACAGGACATCCCCGTACGGCGCGGCCGGGAAGGGCTGCATGGTCATCTCAGGCCGCCGTTTCCGCCGCTGCCCGGTACCGGTTCATGCGCTGCTCGATGCTGGCCCTTGAGGACAGATTCTCGACGTCGTCCAGCTCGACCTCGCGGTGCTCCTCTGTCAGCGCCGGGTACTCGTGGCGGTCCGTGTCCTCATGACGAGCGGACAGGCGCGCGAAGACCCTCGCTATCGGCGCTCCCTCATCAGGGGTGACCAGTGGTTCAGGTTTCGGCCCGCAGGTCTCGATGAAGTAGGACCAGGCGTTGCCGTGGGGACCGAACTCGGCCTTCTCGACGAACGTGCCGATCTTGTCCCTGATCTCGTCAGCCGTGAACTTGCTCAGCCAGTAGTCGAACGTGCTCGACATCAGCCCGCAGGGCGTGTCGAGCTGGTGGCCGTTCCGCGCCATCAGGCGATCGAAGTACCGGGCGATGCCCTTCGACGTGTCGTCCTTCGCGCACAAGGCGAGGTAGTCCACCACCGTGTCCTCAGCGTCGTCCTCGTCGTTCTGGTCCTCGCGGTACTCGTGGGTCTCGTTCTCGGCCTCGGCCTCGGCCTCGGCCTCGGCCTCGGCCACGATGATCTGAATACGACCGCTCGGCCGGAACCGGTTCATCCGGCCATGGACGGCGTACTCGTCAACCTCCATGAGGCCCAGTTCCTCCAGTCGATCCATGTCTGAGCTGATGGTCTTCGGGTGCAGCTTGGCCCCGGGCCCGGAATTGTGGATCAGCGCGGCCAGTTCAGCATGTGTGATGTAGGCCCAGCCATAGCTCTCCGGCCGGTTCTTGTCGTGCCCCTTGGTGATCATCAGGACGACCCAGGCCCGGATCTGCCGAGACGACAGGCCGCTGAACATGATCTCGCGGGTGAGCCTCGCCCAACCGGTGCCCTCCAGGTACCCGGCGAACTTCGTGTCGGCGATGCCGTGGAACGTGTCCGGCTTGGACGGCAAGTCGTTGAGGAACGGCCGCTGGCCGTCCTGACCGAGATCCTGGAAGAGGATCCAGCCGGAGGACCTGAGCCGTGAGATCGACCTCTTGACGGTGTCCTTGCTCACGCCGAAAACGGCGGCCAGATTACCGTTCGTGAACGGCGGGATCATGCCGTTGAAGAAGTCAGTGGTCGACTGGAGGTACCAATACACCAGGCAGTCGAAAGCTGTTAGATGGTCTGAGAGCGCAACCCGAAGACGTGCCTGCGCGAATCGCTCATTGCCGCTCTGACCTGCTATACTGGTCATCAGATGAACACTCCTCATCTCACAGGCCCGGCGCTTTCCCAGAGCGCGCGGGCCTTTTCATTTGGACCTATCTCCAGGATAGCGGGCAATCTCCCCGAATACGTGGCGACATGATCGCCGCTGGTGCCGATTCCAGCGGATGACTGGCCATCCCGGCCGCCGCTTGTAGGAATCCCACAGGAAATCCCAACTCGACGGGGATGGAAGTCTGTAGTCCCGTTTCCACCGAATGGCGCACCAGGCCAGGCGGCAAGTTTGGATGTGCTGGGAAGTTACGGGGCGTCGCACGGCACCTCTGTACGCGCTGGCGTACAGGGGGGTGCACGGAGACTCCGGGTGGGGTGCACCAGGACTCCGGCTGGGGTGCACGGAGACTCCCCAAATAAAGAGGTTCTAGAGGGTGTAGAGAAGTGCTTCGCACTTCACCCAGCGCCTCCGGCGCCGGGTGGGGAACCCCGGAGGGGACCTGACAAACCCGGGGCCGAGGGGTGGAGGGGAATGGACTCCCGGCCACCTACAGGGCCGGAGGCCGGAAACGGGTAGATCGGCCTACGGCCGGGAATGACCGGCCACCAGATCACCTCCGGCCGGGTTCCCGCCGTCGGCCTTTGGGTCGCATGCCCGGCCTCCGGCCGAATTGCCGTCAGCGCGACCTCAGGGCCATTCTCCGACCTGCTCAGCTTCAGACCAACTCGCCCCGGGTGTGGAATTCCTCACGCCGCATCCCAACTAACGGAATTGGGCCGGCTGAGGCAGCCTCGGACTCGTGACAGAAATTGACTGGTCGAAGGACCCCAGCGAATGCACCGAGCAGGAGCGCTGGGACCGGTTCTATGCGGTGCTGGCGCTCGGCCTTGTCGAAGCCTGGCGTGAGGGCCGGCTGTCGGATGCCCAGGGCCCCGAGGAGCCCATGGCGGCCTAATACGGAACGACTTCCCAGCGCTCGCCCGGGTGGCCAGCCGGATGGAGAACGATCTCCTTAACTACCTGCTTGAGCATCTGCCGCTTCCTGTCGTCCGAGAGCCTCGGCCAGGCGTTGTGCAGGTCCCGATAGAACGTCGCCGGTACTTTGACCCGGTCCCCTCGCAGTTCTTCCAGGTCCCTCCTGGCCTGCCTCTGCTCTTCCTCACGCTTGGCCTTCCGCTCCAGGTACTTGACCTTGGACAGCCCGCCTGACTCGTAGAGGTCGAGAAGCCGGTCCAGGGCCGAGCTGGTGTCAGCGATAACCTTCTCCAGCCGCCGGGCCGCCGCAGCCTCGCGGCTCACCGTGGCCGCCTTCCGGGCCAGGCTCTCCACCTTGCCGCCGTCGGTCGCGCGGTTCTCCAGCCACTCCAGGACGGCGGCTTCGCCGAGGCTCAGGTTTCCGTACACGCCCTTGCACTCCTTGGTGACCACACCCCGACACCGGAACATGACGTCGCCGGGCTTCTTCGGCGTGCCTGTCGCTCCGCACTTGAACTGGAAGCACCGGCCGCATGTGACCAGTCCGGACAGCGAGTACTTCGCCTTGGGGTCAGCCCAGTTCCGGCCGAGGCTGGCCAGCCTCTTGCGCGTGTACGCCTCCCACAACTCCCGCGAGATCAGCGCCTCATGGGCCCCGGGGAACCAGTCCCAGTTGTCGAACCGCTTGGAACTGCTGCCCGGCTTGCGCTTGCGGATCAGGCCCGCCGCGAACCCGGTGTCTAGGATCGTGAGCCATCGACTGTTGTCCAGGATGTCGCCGTTCGGTGCCCGGACACCCATTTCGGTCATGTCTCGGGCCACGGACCACAGCTTCTCACCGGAGACCCAACGCTCGTAGACCTCGGCCAGCGCCGGGCCGTTCAACTCCTCGTCCGGCCGGAACCCCTTACCGTCCCTGACGTAGCCGAAGCGCGCATGGCCGCTATGCGGAAGCCCCATGCGGAGCCGGACAGCATGGGTGTCCTTCCACGAGTCGGAGATCATGTCCGACTGTAGTTCCGCGACGCTGAGCATCTGGTTACGGCTGAACCGGCCCATGGTGGTCCGGCCGTCTCCTGGTTCGGTCGCGGCCATCACTTCGCCGCCGGCCTCTTCCTCCAGCTCGTGAATGTTGGCTAGCGACAGGCGCATGTTCCGGCCGAAGCGGTTCCACTTCCAGACCCCGACGACTTCGTAGTCCCCGCGCTGGACCTCCTGGATCATCTGCTTGATCTTGCGCTCAGCGAACCCACGGCCGGACTTGTCCAGGTCCATCACGACGTCGAGCAGCTCGATGTTCTCCCGCTCGAAGAGCCGCCGGATCGACTCCTCCTGGATCTCCGGAGAGAACAGCTCTTCGCGGCCCATGATGGCCGACACCCTGACGTAACCTTTGCCGCGACGGCGGCGCTGCTGGACCATGGGGGACTGTCCCTTTATGTGCTGAACGAGGGGGTTCTGGCCCTGGAGGGTATCAGCGGCATAGTCCTTTGAAGTACCCTGCACCGTCGGGCAGCCAGTAGGGCAGTCCCGCGCCGATCAGCGGGTCGGTGTCGAACAGGCCGAGCTCGCGGCCGAGCTTCCGGTGGTCGTGCATCGCGGTCTCCTCGCGTGTCGTCTGCGGCGAGGCGAGTGACCGGACGGCGAAGCCCCGGGGCGCTCGCCCCGGGGCTTCGATGAAAGTACGTGTCAGCGCGCCGGGACGGTCTCCGGCGTCGTCGTCAGGCAGGCGCGCTTCATGCCGCGAACGCTAGCACAGCCGTTGATCGTCTCCGAACCGTTTTGATCTCCCCTCTCTGCTACCTATGTTGCATTCCTAACTAGCTCGCTTTATCGTCTAAGTCGCCAACACGGGTAAGAAGGACGGCGATCCATGAACATCTCTGCGAGCTTCTCGACCCCCGGCCTGCTCCTGGCGGGCGCGCTGACCGCCTATCTGGCCGTCGCCGCCCCCTTGCTGGGCAAGCGTCAGTACGACCGGCTGGCACGACGCCGTGACCACGAGCCCGGGGCGTTGGTGCGGGCGTACCGGCTGTGGATCACCGAGGAGTGGGTCTGGGTCGCCGTGACGGCGGTCATCCTCGTGCTGTCCCCCGGGGTCCGCGCCGCGGATCTGGGCTTCGCGACGCCGACCCACCTCAGCCAGATCGCCCCGGCGGTCGCCGGCATGACCGGCGCAATCGTGATCGGCACCGTGCTGCTGCACCGCCTGTCCCGCTCGGGCCGCGTCGTACCCGGCCAGGCGGCCGTGGCGGAGTTGCTGCCCCGCACTGCCGTCGAGCGGTGGCACGGCCTGGCCATGGCGGTCACCGCGGGCGTCTGCGAGGAGATCGTCTACCGTGGCCTGCTCATCGCGCTCGGCGTCGGCGCGCTGGGCCTGAGCACCACCGCGGCCGCCGCCCTGGCCCTGGCGGTCTTCGTGGCGGGCCACTGGTACCAGGGCTGGAAGGGCATGGCCGTGGTGGCTCTCCTCGGCTTCTGGCTCACCATCGTGTACCTGGCCACCGGCAGCCTGCTGCTGCCGATCGCGATGCACGTCCTGATCGACGTCCGGGGGCTCGTGTGCCTGCCGGCGCCTCCCCGGAAGACGGTCGGTCAAGCGTCCTAGGTAGTAGTCCTACCGTGCGAGGATGACTCCATGGCGACCGACCGCCGCGCGAGCTGGCTCAAGGGCGTCCTCGACCTGCTGGTGCTGGCCACCCTGACGGAGGGCGAGAACTACGGCTACGAGATCGCCAAGATGCTCGCCGGCTCCGGGCTCGGCCAGATCCGCGGCGGCACGCTCTACCCCGTGCTCAACCGTCTGGAGGAGGCGGGCCTGGTGTCGGCCGAGTTCCGGGTGACCGAGCGCGGGCCGGGCCGGCGCTACTACCGGCTGACCGAACAGGGCAGGCAGACACTGGCCGAGCAGGGCCGCCTGTGGCTGGCGTTCGACGAGTCCGTACGCACGGTGCTGGCCTCGGGAGGGCTGAAGTGAGCAGCTACCTTGACGAGCTGAAGGCCCTGCTGCGCGAGGGCGGCGTGCCCGCGGAGCAGATCGAGGCCACCGTCTCCGACCTCGCCGCGTACGTCGCGGAGACCGGCGCCGACCCGGAGGAGGAGTTCGGGCCTGTCGGCGACTTCGCGGGCCAGTTGCTGACGGCGCGCGCGCCCGGGGCCGACCCGGCGGACGCGGCCGAATGGCGGTGGACCGCGGACATCTTCGCCGACCGGCAGACGTTGGCCCGGTTCGGCGACCAGGGCTGGGAGATCGACCGGATCGACCACCTCGGCAGGTTCGTCGGCCACCGCGATCCGGAACGGCCGCAGCGGTGGGAGTACCGCAGGGAGCTGGTGCCTCCGGGCGGGGGCCGCGCGCTGGCGGCGCGGCTGGCGCCCGAGGGCTGGGAGCCCTGCGGCACCTGGTTGTACTACCGCTACTTCAAGCGGCCCAGGGCAGCCAGCGAGGGACCGGCCGCGCAGCTCGACTCCCCTCCTGCGGCCCCCGGCCGCAACGTCTTCTTCAGCCGGCGGTTCTACCTCGTCCTGGCCGTGGCCCTGCTCGCCCTGGTCGTGCCCGGGATCCTGTGGGGGCCGTCGGACGACGGCGGGCCGGGCTTCCTCGCCGGCATGGCCGTCGGGGGCTGCGTCGCGATCGCCGCCCTGGCCACGCTGTGGCTCTGGATGGCCCGCCGCCGTCCCTGAAGCGCCGTCCCCGAACCCGGGCACCCGGACTCCTCGCCGGTCCTCGCCCGGGCGAACCTCGTCGGTCGCGGCACTAGCCTGGGGCTCTGATGGACCGTATGACGACGGCGCGGGGCGACTTCGACCTCGCCCGCTTTCCCGAGGATCCCCGCGACCCGCTCCGCGCGTGGGACGCGGCCGACGAGTACCTGCTGCGGCACCTCGACGAACGCGAGGGCGGGCCGGTGGACCTGTCGGGGACCGTGGTCGTGCTGGGCGACCGGTGGGGCGCCCTCGTCACCGCGCTCGCCGCGCGCCGCCCCGTCCACCGGCCGGTCCAGATCAGCGACTCCTTCCTCGGTCAGCAGGCCACCCGCGCCAACCTGGAACGCAACGGCCTGGACGCGAGCGCCGTACGGCTGCGCACGACCAGGGACGAGCCGCCGGACCGGATCGACGTGCTGCTGGTGCGGGTGCCCAAGAGCCTCGCCCTCCTGGAGGACCAGTTGCACCGCCTCGCCCCGCACGTGCACGAGGACACCGTCGTCGCCGGCACGGGGATGGTCACCGAGATCCACACCTCGACGCTGAAGCTGTTCGAACGCCTCCTCGGGCCGACCCGGACCTCGCTGGCCGTGAAGAAGGCGCGGCTCGTCTTCTGCTCCCCCCGCCCCGGGCTGCCCCGGGGCGTGAGCCCGTGGCCGCGGAGCTACCCGCTGCCCGCCGACGCCGGGGTCGTCTCCGGCCTGACCGTCGTCAACCACGCCGGTGTCTTCTCCGCCGAGCGCCTCGACGCCGGCACCCGGCTCCTGCTGCGCAACCTGCCCGCGCGTACGGGGAGCGACCACGTGGTCGACCTCGGCTGCGGCAACGGCGTCGTCGGGCTCGCCGCCGCGCTGGCCGGCGAGGAGACCGAGGTGACGTTCATCGACGAGTCCCACCAGGCGCTGGCCTCGGCGGAGGCCACCTTCCGGGCGAACGCCCCGGCCGGCGCCACCGCCCGGTTCGTGGCGGCCGACGGCCTGTCGGGCTTCCCTCCCGGCACGGCCGACCTGGTCCTGAACAACCCGCCGTTCCACTCCCACCGGGGCAGGACCGACGCGACCGCCTGGCGGATGTTCAACGGCTCGCGCGCCGCGCTGCGCCGGGGCGGCGAGCTGTGGGTGGTCGGCAACCGCCACCTCGGCTACCACGTCAAGCTGCGCCGGCTCTTCGGCGGCTGCGAGGTGGTCGCGAGCGACCCGAAGTTCGTCGTGCTGCGGGCCGTCAAACGGTGATCAGAACAGGGTGAGCGGCTCCTCCGGCGCCGGCCCCCGCGAAACGGGCTCGGGCAGCGGCTCCACGCCGGGCACCTCGGCGCGCACGTCGTCGTGGAACCGGCGGGCGAGCGTCAGCGCGTCGGCGTTGTCGGGAGTGTGGACGAACACCGTCGGCGAGCGGCCCTCGCGCAGCCACCCGGCGACCGCGTCCACCCAGTGCCGCCAGCCCTCGGCCGTACGCTCCGGGTCGTCGCGGCCGATGTAGCGGACGATCGGCCGGTCGGTGAGTGCCGCCGTACGCAGCGGCACGCGCGGCTTCTTCGACCAGGCGTCCCGTTCGGCGTCGCTGGTCGGCGGGCTGCGGAACAGGACGGTCGTGTCGAAGGGCACCCACTCGGCGCCGGCCCCGGACAGCACCCGCTCCAGGAGCCGCGCGGCCCGGGGGTCGTCGAAGAACGCACGGTGCCGGACCTCCACGGCGTAGCGGTACGCGCGGGGAAGGCGGCCGAGGAAGGCCGCCAGCACACCGGTGTCCGCCGGGCCGAACGAGCCCGGAAGCTGGATCCACAGCGCGTGGGCGCGCGGGCCCAGGGGCTCGATCGCGTCGAGAAAGGCGTGCAGGTCCTCGTCCGCCCCCATGAGGCGGCGCTCATGGGTGATCGGCTTGGGCAGCTTGACCACGAAACGGAAGCCGGGATCGGTCTGCCGCGCCCACGTCTCGACCGTGCTCCGCGAGGGCGTCGCGTAGAACGTCGTGTTGCCCTCGACCGCGTTGCACCAGGTCGCGTAGGCCCGCAGCCGCTCGTCGGGAGGAAGCGGATGCGGCAGCAGACGCCCCCGCCACGGTGCGTGCGTCCACATCGCGCATCCCACATGAAGCCGCATGGCCCCGACGCTATCCGGTTCGGATCACTCCCCGGCGAGGGGCGGTGGCGCGTCCGCCACCGACCAGGTCACGCGGTGACGCAGCACCTCCCCGGGCGCGAGCCGGGTCAGGGGCGACATGGTCTCGGCCTCGGCCAGCCGGGCGGTGGGGCGCAGTCCCTCCAGCCCCTCCAGCTCCTCCTCCTTGGGATACTGCATCCAGATCGCGATCTCGGAGCCCTCGTCCGGGTAGGGCGCGCCCGGCCGCACGTCGAACCGCTGCGTCAGCGTCGCCCCGCCGGGGGCCACCACGGCGAGCCATCCGGCCGTGCCGCCGATGCCGATCTTGCCGACCACGTCGCGCACCGGCACCCGGCCCGCCGAGGGGGACACGCGCTCCAGGACCGGCGCGCCGTCGGGCGCGAACAACGTCACCGGCACCCGGTGCCGCTCGGTCAGCCCGACCCACACGCCGCAGCGGGGATCGTCGTGGTCGTGGAACGACTCGGTCTCGAACTGGGTGACCGTCCATGCCGCCCACCGCACCGGGCGGTCGCTCACGTTCTCCAGCTCGCTGTCCACCACGAGGACGGGCTCGCCGGCCGACATCGTGACCGTGCGGGTGACGGCCAGCCCGGTGCGCGGGTCGTCGCCGCTGCGCATCCGTACGCGCAGGCCGTCGCGCTCCAGCACGGTGTAGGCGCCGGCGTCGAGCACCGGGTCGGGCGGCCCCGCCCACTCCTCGTCCGACGACCACCCCTGCGGGGCGGGCCAGGTCTTGTCTCCGCCCCAGTTCGCCCAGCTCGCGAAGCCGGTGGGGGCGGGCAGCCGCCGCGCGGCGGGGGTGAGCGCGAGCGACGCGTCGAGCAGCTCGGGGTTGCGCCACAGCCATTCGCGGCCCGCGGCGCGCAGCGAGATGATCCGCCCGCCGCGCCCCGGCAGGACGACCGCCTCCCCCCAGGGCGCGGCGAGCCTGACCAGCGGCTCCGGCCTCATCATTCGCTTCGCGCGGGAACCAGGCAGACCTTGCCGGTCCGCCCCGAGTCGGCCAGGCGGTACGCCTCGTCGGCCTTCTCCAGCGGCAGCACGTCGGTCACCAGCCGCTGTGGGCTGGCGCCCCACCGCACCAGGCGGAAGGCCAGCTCCTCCATCGCCTGGAGCGAGGTGACCCAGGAGGCGTACAGGGTGAGCTGGCGGTGCAGCAGCAGATCGGAGACCTCGGTCTCCAGCCGGCCGCCCTCGCCCACCAGGGAGACCCGGCCCCACTCGGCCGCCCCCCGGATCGCCACGCTCCGGCCCGGGGCCGAGCCCGAGCAGTCCATCGTCACCGAACAGCCGCGTCCCCCGGTCGCCTCGTCCACCGCCTCGGCGACCCCGTCGTCGGCGATCAGGACCTCGTCGAACAGGCCGAGGGAACGGGCGTGCGCGGCGCGCTCGGGCGACCGCTCCACGCCGAGCACCCGGGTCGCGCCGAGGCCGCGTGCGATCATGCCGGCCGCCAGCCCGACCGGCCCGAGGCCGACCACCAGCAGGTCGTCGCGCCCGCCGACCCCGGTGCGCAGCAGGCCCTCGTACGCCGTGCCGAACCCGCAGGCGATCAGGGCGCCGTCCACGTAGGACAGCTCGTCCGGCAGCGGCACGGCCGTGCTCTCCTCGACCAGGATGTACTCGGCGTGCCCGCCGTCGCGCTGCCAGCCGTACGCCGACCTGCGCTCGGGGTCGGAGCAGCTGATCATGTGGCCGCGGCGGCAGTTGGCGCAGCGCCCGCAGCCGGAGATGTGGTAGACGATCACGCGGTCGCCCACTCCGAAACGGCGGCAGCCCGGACCGGTCTCCACGACCTGGCCGCTGGGCTCGTGCCCCGCGACGACTCCCTTGTAGGCGGCGCCCTCCTGACCGACGTGGGTCTTGTGCCCCCGGTAGATGTAGGACAGGTCGCTGCCGCAGATGCCGGACGCGCCCACCCGTACGAGCAGCTGGCCGGGACCGGGCGTGGGCACCTCGACGTCGCGCAGCACGGCGGTGAAGTCGCCGGGCAGGAAGACGCCCTTCATGGTGGTCATGAGCTACGGGCTCCGTTCCGCTGGGAGAGCATCACGTTGATCAGCACGGCGCCGACGATGATGACGCCGCGGACCACGTCCTGGAAGAAGGCGTTGACCCCGAGCAGCACGAGGCCGTTGCCGATGATGGTGATGAAGGCGACGCCCAGCAGGGTGCCGAGCAGGGACCCCTTGCCGCCGGCGAGGGAGGTGCCGCCGATCACGACCGCGGCGATCACGTCGAACTCGAGGCCGACCGACGCGCCGCCGTTGCCGGACCCGAGGCGCGCGGCCAGCAGCAGGCCGCTGATCGCGGCGAGCAGGCCGGTCGTCGCGAACAGGAGGACCCGGATCCGGGAGACGTTGATTCCCGCGAGGCGGGCGGCCTCGGCGTTGCCGCCGACCGCGAAGACCGAGCGGCCGTAGGCCGTGCGGTTGGCCACGAAGAGGAACACGGCGAACAGGACCGCCATGATGATGGCCGGGGTCGGGATGCCGAGGATGCTTCCGGCCAGGACGTCGAGGAACCCGTTGGCCTCCAGCGGGACCGGCAGGCCGTCCGTCATGTACTGCGCCAGACCGCGCAGGGCGCTCCACAGGCCCAGCGTGGCCACGAACGACGGGATGCCCCAGCGGGCGCGCAGGAAGCCGGCGGCGGCGCCGAGCAGCAGGCCCACCGCGAGGCAGACCGGCACGGCGAGGGCGAACGGGATGTGCCACTCCCCGGTCGCCTTGGCCAGCAGGACCGAGGAGAACGCCACGGCCGGGCCGATGCTGATGTCGATCTCACCGGCCACGACGACGAGGGTCATCGCCCACGCCACGACGCCGATCGTCGCCGCGTCGCGCAGGATGGCCAGCTGGTTCGTCACGGACAGGAACCCCGGCGCCGTGGCGGAGAGCACCACGAACAGCACCACGATGGCCCCGATGAGCCCGATCTCGTTCAGCCGTTGCGTGTTGCGTCCCAGCCCGCCCCGCGCACGGGCGTTCGTGCCGGCCACGGGCGGGCCCGTGGGCGTGGTCGTGCTCATGTTCTCCCTCACTCCTCGGCAATCGCTAGGGCCATGACCCGGTTGAGCTCGATCTCGTCGCCGCTCAGCTCCGCCACGACGCGTCCGCCGCGCAGGACGGCGATCCGGTCGCAGACGTCGGCCAGCTCCTCCACCTCGCTGGACACGAAGACCACGGCGCGCCCGTCGTCGGCCAGCAGGCGCATCTGGTCGTAGATCTGGCGTTTGGCCTCCACGTCCACGCCGCGGGTGGGCTCGTCGAGCAGCAGCACCTCGCTGCCCGCGTGCAGCCACCGGGCGAGCACGGCCTTCTGCTGGTTTCCGCCGCTGAGCGTGCCGATCGGCGTCCCCGGACGGGCCGTCTTGATCGCCAGGCGGTCGATGAGCGCCCGCGCGGCCTGCCGTATCGCCCGTCGGTCCAGCACACCGGACCTGCTGACCCCGCGCAGGTCGCTGATGACGATGTTCTCGTCGACGCCCATCAGCGGCACGATGCCCTCGCGCCGCCGGTTCTCCGGCGTCATGCCGATGCCCCTGCGGAGCATCGCGGCGAACGCGCCGGGCCGTACGGTCTCGCCGCGCAGGCGGATCTCACCGGCGGACGGGCGGTCGAGCCCCACCAGCGCGCGCAGCGTCTCCGTGCGGCCCGAGCCGAGAACGCCGGCGATGCCCAGGATCTCGCCGGGCCGCACGTCGATGTCCAGGCCGTTCAGCCGGTCGCTCACCAGACCGCGCGCCGACAGCACCGGCGGCTCGGCGCTCGGGCGGCGGTCCCGGGACGCCACGGTCTCGGGCGCCGTGCCGAGCATCATCGCGACGATCTCGTGCGTGGAGGCCGTGCGTACCGGCAGCGTCTCCACGATCCTGCCGTCGCGGACGACCGTGGCGGTGTCGGCCACCTGCCGGATCTCGTCCATCCGGTGGCTGACGTAGATGACCGCCACGCCCTGCTCGGCGACGGTCCGTACGACGTCGATCACCTGCCGGACCTCGGCGGCGGCCAGGGAACTGGTCGGCTCGTCGAGGATGAGCAGGGTGGGCCGCTGGCTGACGGCGCGGGCGATCTCCACGAGCTGCTGCCCGGCGGAGCCCAGCGAGCCGACCGGGCTGTCGACGTCGATGTCCACGCCGATGCGCGCCATCGCCTCCTTCGCGTCGGCGCGCATCCTGCGCACGTCGAGCGCGCCGCGGGAGCGCGGCCAGGCGCCCAGGAACAGGTTCTCCGCGACCGTCATCTCCGGCACCAGGCTCAGCTCCTGGTAGACGGTCGCGACCCCCAGGGCGGCGACGTCCCGCGTCCCGAGCCCCGCCAGCGGCTTGCCGCGTACGAGCGCCTCACCGGAGTCGAGGTGTTCGGCGCCGGACAACACCTTGATCAGGGTGGACTTGCCGGCGCCGTTCTTGCCCAGCAGCGCGCGGACCTCGCCGCGCCGCACCGCGAAGTCGACGTCGCTGAGAGCGGTGACGCCGGGGTAGCGCTTGGTGCCCGCGCGCACCTCCGCGACGACGTCGGTGTTCGACATGGGAGCCTTCCTGGGAGCCTTCGGTGGGGACAGGGGACCTTGGGCGGCTTACGGGATTCCGTCGGCGTGCTCGGTCAGCCACTTCTCGTTCGTCGCCTTGTCGTCGGCGGTGTAGAGAACCGGGTCCACCGGGATGACGAACGAGTCGTTCTTGGCGCCGCTCGACGCCTTGCGGGCGGCCTCGTACGCGAGCTTGCCCACGGTCTGCGCGGGGACGTCGATCTCCGCCTTGAGGATGCTGCCGTCGACCAGGGCCTTGGCGATGTCGACGGTCATGTCGCTGCCGAAGACGACGGTCTTGCCGACGCGGGAGCGCGTGGTGACGGCCTTGATGCCCGCCAGTGTGCCGCCGCCCGCGACGGCGTAGAACGCGTCGAGGTCCGGGTTCGCGGTGATGATGTTCTCGGCGACCGGAGTGGCCTTGTCGACCACCGCGCCCTCCTGGTCGGCGACGTACTGGGCGCCGGGCACCGACGTGGCCAGGCCCTCCTTGAAGCCGCGCTTGCGCTCCTTGCAGACCTCCACGAAGTCGCAGTTCAGGATCGCGATCTTCGGCTTGTCGATCTTCTGGGAGGTGAAGTACTTCCCGGCCTGCTCGCCCAGCTTCTTGCCGAAGACGTACGGGTCCGACAGGACGTAGCCCCACACGTACTTCTTGGCGTCCGCGTCGTTGATGCAGGTGTTGTAGCAGACCACCGGGATGCCGGCCTTGCTCGCCGCCGCGATCGCCGGGGTGGACGCCGTGGCGGAGACGGCCGAGGTGATGATCGCGTCCACGTTGGAGGCGACCAGGGTCGACATGAACGAGGATTCCTTGGCCGCGTCGCCCTGCGCGTTGTTGCCCAGCAGCTTGAGCTGCGAGTCCTGTGCGGCGGCGGTCTCGATGCCCTTCTTCACACCGGCGTAGAAGCCCTGCGAGTCCAGGTAGATCACCCCGACGCGCAGCTGCTCCTTCGCTCCCGAGGCGCCGCCGGACCCGGCGGACTGACCGCAGGCGGCGAGCACGGCGCCGACGGCCAGCAGGGCGATGCTCCGCATCACCGTGAGTCGAACTGATGCCACGAATGGCCTCCCTGAGTCTGTCTTCGGTTGGCGACGCCACTGGCAGGGCGCGCTGCGCCACGTCAGATGATGCGGCGGGCGTAACGCGCCTGTCAATAAATTGTCATAAAAAAACACTTATCGTAGAGTGGCGCCGTGAACCTCCCCGGACCTTCAACGGAGACCGGATGCTGCGCGGTCGTGACCGGTGCCGCCTCCGGCATCGGCGCGGCCACCGCCAGGCGTCTCGGCGCGACGGGCATGCCCGTCCTGCTGTGCGACATCTCCCCGGCAGGGGAGGACGTCGCCGCGGCTGTCGCCGAGGCGGGCGGCACGGCAAGATTCGTGCGCATGGACGTCAGCGACGAGAGCGCGTGGGGGGAACTCCGCCGCTTCGCCCACCGGGAGTACG
Organism: Microbispora sp. ZYX-F-249; assembly: GCF_039649665.1. Classification (NCBI taxonomy): domain Bacteria; kingdom Bacillati; phylum Actinomycetota; class Actinomycetes; order Streptosporangiales; family Streptosporangiaceae; genus Microbispora; species Microbispora maris. The sequence continues at coordinate 93,500 of NZ_JBDJAW010000026.1, forward strand.
GCCCGGTGCGGCACCTCGTCAGCAACGCCTACGTCGTGGACGTGAAACCCCTGCACGACCTGGGCGCGGCATCGTGGAACCGCCAGCTGGAAGTGAACCTCACCGCCTCCTACCTGGCCTTTCGCACGTTACACGAGGATCTGGAGGCGACGTCGGGGGCGGTCGTCCTCGTCTCGTCGGTGCACGCGCTCGTCGGCCTGCCCGGTCATCCGGCGTACGCCGCGACGAAGGCGGCGCTGGTGGGTCTCGGCCGCCAGCTCGCCGTGGACTACGGTCCCGGGGTGCGCGTCAACACCGTGCTGCCCGGGCCGATCATGTCCCCCGCGTGGGACCGGGTGGCGGAGGAGGACCGGCGGCTGAGCGTGGAGGCCACGATCGCCAAGCGGTTCGGCGAGCCCGCCGAGGTCGCCGCGGCGATCGCGTTCCTGCTCTCGGACGAGGCGTCCTACATCACCGCCACCACCCTCGTCGTCGACGGCGGCTGGAGCGCGACGAAGAACTCCTCCTGAGAGGGATGACCGCAGAGCATGAGCACCTACAAAGGGCGTGGCATCCACGGCCAGGTCGTCGAGACCATCGGCCGCCGCCTCGTCACCGGGCAGTTCGCCGAGAACGGGCGCATCGACCTGGTCGAGTTGGAAGCCGAGCTGCAGGTGTCCCGCACCGTGGTGCGCGAAGCGCTGAAGGTGCTGGCCGGCAAGGGCCTGGTCGACTCGCGGCAGAAGCGGGGCACGGTGGTGCGCCCCCGCAGCGAGTGGAACCTGCTCGATCCCGACGTGATCAGCTGGGAGTTCGAAAGCCGGGGCGGCGAGATGCTCGGGCAGCTCGCCGAGGTGCGGCGGATGTTCGAACCGGCCGCCGCCGCGCTGGCCGCGGACCGGCGCACCGAGGCCGACCTCGCCGAACTCGAGGCGGCCCTGGAGGACATGACCGCGGCCGGCACCCCGGCCGAGGCGGCCTCCGCCGACCTGCGTTTCCACCGCGCCGTCCTGGCGGCGACGGGCAACGAACTTCTGGTCCGCATGGAGGTCGTCATCGAGTCCGTGCTCGCGGAGCGGGACCGCATCGTCCACGACGTCGTCACCGCCGACGACCCGGTGCCGAGCCACCGGGCCCTGCTCGACGCGATCCGGGCGGGGGACGGCGAGGCCGCCAGAACGCGCGCGCTCGCGCTGCTCGACAAGTCCACGGCCGACGTCGACCGCGCGGCCCGCCTCCAGGGAGACCGGTGAAGATCACGCGCATCGAAACGTTCCTGGTCCCGCCCCGGTGGCTGTTCTGCCGGGTGGAGACCGACGAGGGACACGTCGGCTGGGGCGAGCCGGTCGTCGAGGGACGCGCCCACTCGGTCAGGGCGGCGGTCGGCGAGATCGCCGAACTGCTCGTCGGCGCCGACCCGCTGCGTATCGAGGACCACTGGCAGGTCATGACCAAGGGCGGCTTCTACCGCGGCGGGCCCGTGCTCGCCAGCGCCGTCGCCGGTCTCGACCAGGCCCTGTGGGACATCGCGGGCAAGGCGCGCGGCGTCCCCGTCCACGAACTGCTCGGCGGTCCCGTACGCGAGCACGTCCGGGCGTACGCCTGGATCGGCGGCGACGAACCCGGCGAGATCGAGGAGGAGGCCCGGCGCCAGGTGGAGGCGGGCTTCTCCGCGGTGAAGATGAACGCCAGCGGCCGCATGTCCCCCATCGCGGGCCCGGGCGAGATCGACCAGGTCGTCGACCGCGTCGCGGCGGTCCGCGCGGTGCTCGGCCCGGGCCGGGACGTCGCGGTCGACTTCCACGGCCGGGTGTCCTATCCGAACGCCCGGCGGTTGCTGCCGCTGCTCGAACCGCTCACGCCCCTGTTCGTCGAGGAACCGGTCGTGCCGGAGTCCATGCCCCAGGTGCGCAGCCTCGTGGAGGCGTCCAACATCCCCATCGCCCTGGGTGAGCGGCTCTACTCCCGCTGGGACTTCCTGCCGGCGTTCCAGGCGGGCGTCGCCGTGGCGCAGCCGGACCTGTCCCACGCCGGCGGCATCTCGGAGGTCCGCCGCATCGCCGCCCAGGCCGAGGTGTTCGGCGCCCTGCTCGCACCCCACTGCCCGCTGGGGCCGATCTCCCTGGCGGCCAGCCTGCAGGTGGCGTTCGCGACCCCCAACTTCCTCATCCAGGAACAGAGCATCGGCATCCACTACAACGACGGCAACGAACTGCTGGACTACCTAATCGACCCATCCGTCTTCGCCTTCACCGACGGCCGGATCTCCCGGCCGACCGGGCCGGGTCTGGGCATCGTGGTCGACGAGGCCGCGGTGCGTGAGGCCGACAAGCGGGGTCACCGCTGGCGCTCGCCGATCTGGCGATACCCCGACCGCTCCTTCGCAGAATGGTGACCGGCGTGCAATCACACGACCTGCTCGATCTCCTCACGACCAGGCGCCTCCTGGCCATCGTCCGCGGCGACGACCCGGCGGCGGCGCTGCGCAGCATCGGCGTGCTCGCCGAAGAGGGCGTGACCCTGATGGAGGTCTCGCTCAGCGGCGCCGACGCGCTGTCGGTCATCCGGGAGGCGGCCTCCTCCCTGGGCGAAGGAGTGCACCTCGGCGCCGGGACCGTGCTGACCGCGCGGGACGCCGTCGCGGCCGGGGACGCGGGCGCGACGTTCGTCGTCACGCCCGGCCTGGGCGAAGGGGTGGACGAGGCGCTGCGCCTCGGACTGCCCGTGCTCGCCGGGGCGATGACCCCCACCGAGGTCATCGCCGCGACCGCGCGGGGCGCCGCCGCCGTCAAGCTCTTCCCCGCCTCGGTGGGAGGGGCCTCCTATCTGCGCGCGCTGCGCGACCCGTTCCCCGCCGTGCCGTTCGTCCCGGTCGGCGGTGTCGGCCTCGACAGCGTGCACGCCTATCTGGAGGCCGGCGCGGTCGCGGTCGGCCTCGGCTCGCCGCTGCTCGGCGACGCCCCGCGGGGCGGCGACCTGGACGGCCTGCGCCGCCGCGTGAGAAAGGCGCTCGACCTGGTGGGCGCGCCATGAGGGCGGACGTCCTGACGATCGGCGAGGCGATGGTCACGGTCCGCTGCGCCGGGCCGCTGCGCCTCGGCGGCGACTCCCGGGTGTCCACCGCCGGCGCCGAGGCCAACGTCGCGATCGCCCTGTCCCGCCTCGGGCACACGGCCCGCTGGGCCGGCGCCCTCGGGAGCGACGAGCCCGGCGAGCTGGTCCTGCGCACGCTGCGGGCCGAAGGCGTCCTGACCGATCACGTCGTGCGGCGTACCGACGCCCCGACAGGCCTGCTGCTCCGGGACACGGCCGCCGGGGGCCGGGCCCGCGTGCACTACTACCGCAGGGACTCGGCCGCCTCGACGCTGTCGTGGGAGGAGGTCCGCCCCGCCGTCGAGGCGGGTCAGGCGGGCCTGCACCTCACGGGCATCACGCCGGCGCTCGGGCCCGCACCGCTGGAGGCGGTCGCCGCCGCCACCCGGCAGGCGCACCGGTCCGGCGCCTGGGTGAGCCTCGACGTCAACCACCGCTCGCTGCTGTGGTCCAGGGAGGCGGCCGCCCGGGCGCTGCGCCCGCTGCTGCCGTACGTCACGGTGCTGATCGCCTCCGACGACGAGCTGGACCTGGTGGCGGACGGCGACGGCGAACGCGACCGCGTGGCGGCCCTGCTGGACGCCGGCGTCGAGGAGGTCGTCGTCAAGCGGGGCGCGGCGGGCGCGAGCTACCACGACGCGCGGACGTCGATCGACGCCCCGGCTCGTACGGTGCCCGTGGTGGACGTCGTCGGCGCGGGCGACGCGTTCACCGCCGGATACCTGTCCGGACGGCTCGACGGGCTCGACGCGTACGGCCGGCTCGAACGGGCGACCCTGCTCGGCGCCGCCTCCGTGGCCTGCGCCGGGGACTGGGAGGGTCTGCCGACCCGGGCCGAGTTGCCCGCTCTGGCCCTGCCGGAAGGGGAGACACTGCGATGACGTCACCCGAGATGCTGGTCGACGCCGGCCTCGAGCTCGGCGAGGGCGCCCGCTGGCTCGGGGATCGGTTCGTCGTCGTGGACATCCTCGACGGCGCGTTGTACGAGGTCTCCCCGGGACCCGGCGCGTCGCTGACGCGGCTGCTGCGCACCGGCGGTGAGCCGCTGGGCGCGGTCGCCCCGATCGAGGGCCGTCCCGGGCACTGGCTCGCGGCGGCAGGCGAGGGCGTCGCCGTCCTCGGCCCGGACGGCGCCGCCGACTGGCTGGCCCGCCCGGAGGCGGGCAAGAGCGTGCGCTGCCGCATGAACGACGGGGCGGTCGATCCCAGCGGCCGGTTCTGGGCCGGCAGCATGGCCTACGACGGCACGCCCGGCGCGGGCAGCCTCTACCGCGTCGATCCCGACGGGACCGTGGTCACCGCGCTGACCGGGGTGACCATCGCCAACGGGCCCGCGTTCTCCCCGGACGGCACAAGGCTCTATCTCGCCGACAGCGCACGCGGCGTCGTCGGCGCCTACCCTCTCGACCTCCGCACCGGAGCGCTCGGCGCGCCGGAACCGCTCATCCGGCTGGACCGCGGAAGCCCCGACGGCATGACGGTGGACGACGAGGGCTTCGTCTGGACGGCGGTCTGGGGCGAGTCCCGTGTCCTGCGCGTCAGCCCGTCCGGCGAGATCGACCGCGTGGTGGGCCTGCCGTGCCGTCAGCCGTCGTCCGTGGCGATCGGCGGCCGGGACGGGAGGCGGCTTCTGGTGACCTCCGCGCGGTACGGCCTCGACGACCCGGCCCCGGCCGACGGCGCGTTGTGGACGTGCGACGCGGGGGTGACCGCCCCACCGGCCCGCGCCGCCGTCCTGTCGCGGTTTCCCGGATAGGCCCCCGGCCCGCTGATCCGGGCGGCGGGCCGGCCGATGCCGCCGATCGCCGTGGGCGGCGCGTACCGGGCCGAGGCGCGGGGCCGCTCGTCGTCACGGACGTGATTGCCGCGAGGAAGGAACCTCCGGCGGCCGGCGGCCGTATGGAGAACGACATCGCGGCGGTCCCGGACGTGGACGCGGAGCCGGCCGGGCAGAGCCCTGCCGCCGGTACGGACGACGTTCGCGGGCCGGGAGCCGCCGCAGCGTTCCGATGGGGGCTCCCGCCGCCGTCCCGCGCGCACGCCGGGACGGGCCGCGGGCTCCCTCCACGAGGAGGTCGGTGTGGTGATCAGACGGGGCCTGTGCGCCCTGAGCGCACTCGTCGCGGCCGCCGGATGCTCGGCGGGTGGTCAGGCGGAGCCCGGGGCCCGGGATGCCGGGCGGCCGTCCGGCTCGTGCGCGTCCGCCGTCAGCCGCGAGGCGCTGCCGGCCTGGGCGCGGGCGGGCTTCAGCGACGACGGGTCGGGGATTCCGCACGTGTTCGGCGAGCGTGGCGACATACTCGCCGTGCTGTTCGAGTATCCGCCGAAGGCGTCCGCCGATCCCGACGAGAGCAACAAGATTTTGTGGGTCTCGCGGCTGCCGCAGGAGCCGATGCGGCCGCTGACGATCGAGGCGCGCCTCGACGGGACGACGACCTCGGTGACCCGTGAGATCACGGGAGGCGCCGGGCCCTCGTCGGTCAGCCTGCCCACGGCCGGGTGCTGGCGCCTGACCTTGAGCTGGTCGGGACACACCGACACCATGGCGCTCACGTTCGTCTGACCCCTCGGTCTCAGCAGGTGCGCCGGTAGTCCACGGTGGGGAAGTGGGCGGTCCACTCCGCGCGGGTGAGGCCCCGGCCGATCTCCGCGCAGAGCCGCCCCACGAGCGCTTCGGGCCGCAGCCCCCACCGGATGATCCTGCCGTCCTCGCCACCGGAGATCAGGTCCCCGTCGGTGGTGAAGGCCAGGCCCCTGATCGGAGCCGTGTGGCCGGTCAGCGTGGCCGACGGCCGCATCGCCTGGAGGTCCCAGACGACGATCGTGCGGTCGTCCCCCGCGGACGCGAGCGAACGGCCGTCGCGGCTGAAGGCGAGGACCTGGATCGGGGCCGTGTGGCCGGTCAGCGTGCCGCGGCCCGCGCCGGTCCGCGTGTCCCAGAGCCTGACGGTGCGGTCGGCGCCCGCCGTGGCGATGGACGTGCCGTCCGGGCCGAAGGCGACGTCGAGCACCGAGCCCTGCCCGGTCCTGAGGGCGCGTACCTCCCTGTCCCTGGCCAGGTCCCAGACGATGAGGTCGCCGGCGGGGCCGGTCGTGGCGAGCAGCGGCTCGCGGGGGCTGAACGCCAGCGCCGAGACGAGGTATCCGCCCGGAAGCGGCGCCTCGACCGGCTTTCCCGGATCGCTGACGTCCCAGCGGAACCGGCCGAGCGCGGTGGCGACGACGAAGCGCCCGCGCGGGTCGAAGCCGACGTCGGTGGACGCGCCGAGCCCCTGATACGCGGCCGTGCCGAGCCGGTGTCCGCTGCCGGCGTCCCAGAGGGTGAGCGTGTGACTGCGGGTGACGGTCGCGAGCCTGCGCCCGTCCGGGCTGAAGGCGACGGCCCGCACATGGTCGGGGTGGTCGCCGATCGTGGCGACCGGGTTCCCCCGCACGTCCCACAGCCGGACGGTCCTGTCGCTGCTCGCCGACGCCACGACCCGGCCGTCCGGGCTGATCTCGATGTCGTTCACGGCCTGGTTGTGTCCGCTGAACGGGGGAACGGCACGCTCGCGGACCACGATGGTCCGGCCGAGCCCGCCCGAGGCGAGCATCGAGCCGTCGGCGCTCAGGGCGAGGGACAGCGTCTCCGTGCGGCTTCTGTCCTGGTAGGTCTCGACAGGCTGCCGTCGCGCCACGTCCCAGATCGTGATCAGGCCGTCCTCGTCGGCGACGGCGATCCGGCCGCCGGCCGGAGCGGACATGTCCCAGGTGTACGGCGACCTCTTCGGCAGCCCCGGCAGCCGAGTCACCTGGCCGTCCGCGATCCGCCAGAACCGCACGCCGTAGTGCGACGACCCCGTGGCGAGGAATTCGCCGGCGGGGTCGAAGCCCAGCCTGTGCACGTTCACGGCGTCGAGCGCCGCGACCTTCGCCCCGGAGGCGACGTCCCAGACGAGAGGGTGCTCGGTTCCGCCCGTGGCCGACACCAGCAACAACTGGAGCTGGGCCGCGGGAGGCACCAAGTATCTCGCGAGCAGCAGCACGACGTTCAAGGTCTACGGCCTCAACGTCGGCCACTACTACCGGCTCGAGGCCACGTCCGACAACTGCATGCTCTCGATCCGGCTGCGCAACTGGACCTGACCGGGAGGACGGTGGGCGCGGGGCCGCGACCCGCGCCCGTCGCCGGAGGGGCGCCGCCGGATCGCCAGGCGGGGTATACGCAGGGGCATACCCCTCCTGGCGCTCCTCTCCGCGCGCACCATGCGGGCACCGGCGTCGCACCGAAAACTTAATTTGTCTTGACAGTTCCGATCGTCGGATGCGAGTCTGGAGTCACGCAAGCGCGAGACAGAGGAGATCCAGATGCGCAAGCTCGTCGCCAGCTTCTTCATGTCCCTCGACGGGGTCGTCGAGTCGCCCGACCAGTGGCACTTCCCCTACTTCAGCGAGGAGATGGGCGCGGCCGTCGGCGCGCTGATGACGGAGTCCGACGCGATGATGATGGGCCGGGTCACGTACGAGGCCTGGGCGGCCTACTGGCCGGGCAAGACCGACGCGGACGACCCCTTCGCCGGCTTCATCAACGACATCCGGAAGTACGTCGTCTCCTCGACCCTCGGCACGGTCGAATGGCAGAACTCCACCCTCGTCAGCGGCGACCTGACGGAGGAGATCACCAAGCTCAAGCGGCAGCCCGGCGGGACCATCGGCATCAGCGGCAGCACCAACCTCGTCCGCTCGCTGATGCGGCACGGCCTGCTCGACGAGCTCCGGCTGCTGGTCCACCCGATCGTGGTCGGCAAGGGCCAGCGGCTGTTCGAGGAGGGCCTGGAGATCCCGATGAAGCTCGCCTCCTCGGAGGCCTTCCCGACGGGCGTGCTCTCCCTCGCCTACCGGCCCACGGAGAAGTGACCGCCGCGGCCGTCCGGGCGTCGGTAGTATCCGGCCACGTGACCGAAGCGCAGCCCGTGATCCGGCAGGTCTCCTCTCGCGTCGTCTACCGCAACGCGTGGATGACCGTACGAGAGGACGCGATCGAGCACCCCGACGGCTCTCCCGGCCTGTACGGATACGTGGTGAGGCCCGACTTCGTGCTGATCGTGCCGGAGGAGAACGACGGCTTCCACCTGGTGGAGGAGTACCGGTACCCGATCGGCCGCCGTTCGTGGAGCTTCCCCCAGGGCGGGGCCGAGGCGGACACGCGGGAGGACGAGGCCCGCCGCGAGCTGGTGGAGGAGACCGGGCTCCGGGCCGACCGGCTGCGCTATCTCGGGCGCATGGACAGCGCCCACGGGATGACCGACCAGGGGCTGCACGTCTACGTGGCGACCGGCCTCACCAGGGGCGAGCCCCGCCGCGAGCACACCGAGCAGGACATGCGCCAGCGCTGGGTGCACCGCACCGAGTTCGAGCGGATGATCCTCGACGGCGCCGTCAGCGACTCGTCCTCCGTCGCCGCCTACATGCTCTGGCGGCTGCGCCGCTCATGAGGCCGTACGGCACGGCCGTGTCGTTTCTGTACAAGACCGGAGCGAGCGGCGTCGCCTAATCTCCTGTTTCGCAGCCACCGGCACATGGAAAAAGGAGCAGAGCAACATGGCCAGGATCGTCGCGAACTTCTTCATCTCCCTGGACGGCGTCGTCGAGTCGCCCGAGCAGTGGCACTTCCCGTACTGGAACGACGAGATGGGCGCCGTGGTCCAGGCGGGCATGCAGAACTCGGCCGGAATGATGATGGGCCGCACGCTGTACGAGGAGTGGTCGGCGTACTGGACGACGACGGACCAGGACCCGGAGATCGCCGCGGCCTTCAACAGCGCCCCCAAGTACGTGCTGTCCAACAGCCTGGAGAAGGCGGACTGGAACAACACCACCGTCGTCAACGGCGACGTCGCGGCCAGGGTGCGCGAGCTCAAGGAGCGGATCGAGGGCGGCGACCTCCAGATGTCGGGCAGCGCGACCACCGTGCGGTGGCTGCTCGCCAACGGGCTGCTCGACGAGCTGAACCTGCTCGTCCACCCGATCGTCGTCGGCCAGGGGCAGCGGCTGTTCGAGGAGACCCCGACGCACAAGCTGAAGCTGGTCAAGTCCGAGACCTTCAAGACCGGCGTGCTCAACCTCAGGTACGTCCCGGACGCCGGCTGACGGCCGGTCAGGCGTAGTAGCCCTCGACGGGCAGGCGCGCCTCGTCGAAGAGCGCCGGCCCCTCCTGCCGCACGGACGGCGGGCCGGCCGGCGGCTTCAGCGTGGCGAGCTGCTCGCCCGAGAGGGCGAAGACGACTCGGCCGAGCCCGGAACGCTCGATCGCGCCCGCGCACATGCCGCACGGCTGGCAGCTCGTGTACATGGTGGTCGCGGCCGCGGCGGCGGGGTCGAGCTCACGGGCGGCCCAGCGCGCGAGCTTCAGCTCGGGGTGGGCGCTGATGTCCGACTCCGTGAGCGTCGTGTTGCGCTCCTCGGCGAGCACGTCGCCGTCCGGGCCGACCAGCAGCGAGCCGAACGGCGGGTTGCCACCCGCCCGGGCCTGCGCGGCCAGCTCGATCGCCCTGCGGAGGAACTTCTCGTCGTCGGGTGTCATGACTGCTCCGCTTCGGTGTACGCGGCGGCCACTGCCTCGAGCATGTGCCACGCCGTCTCGGGATGGTTCGTCTCCTCGGGATCCCCGTGGAAGGGGTCGAGCAGGACGGTCTCGGCGCCCAGGAGGCGTAGCCGTTCCAGGTCGCCCATGATCTGGTCGAGGCTGCCCTCGCCGGCCCGGCGCCCCTCGCCGGTCACCGGGGTGCCGGTGAGCCGCAGCAGGATGCGCGGGGCGAACACGGGAGCGGGGCGACCCAGGCTCTCCGCGACGGCGGACAGCCGGTCCAGCCGCTCGTCCAGCCACGGGAGGGTGAACCGCAGCGGGTGCCAGGCGTCGCCGAGGAGCACCGCCCTGCGGAGGGCGGCGTCGCTGCCGCCGCCGACCCAGATCGGGACGTGCCCGGCGCGGTAGTCCGCCTCGTCCCGCCAGGCCAGGCGGATCGCCCGCAGGTGCTCGTCGGTCAGCGCCCCCCGCCGTTCGTACGGCACGCCGAGCGCCTCGAACTCCTGCCGCGCCCAGCCCACCCCCACACCGAGGACCAGCCGCCCCCCGCTGAGCTGCTGGAGGTTGGCCGCCATCCGGGCGGTCAGCAGTGGGTGCCGGTAGGGCAGGATCAGCACGGTGGTGCCGAGCCTGATCCTGGTGGTGATCGCGGCGAGCCAGGACAGCGTGGTGAAGGGCTCGTAGAACGGCGCGGGATACTGCTCGGCCACGTCGGGGGTCACCACGACGTGGTCGGAGACCATGAGCAGGTCGAACCCGAGCCCCTCCACCGTCTCCGCCCAGCCGCGCAACACGTCCGGCCGGGTGCCCGGTCCGAAGTTCGGGACGTTGACGCCTAGTTTCACCGGTCCAGCCTATTCAGGCGATCAGGCCGTACGGAAGAGAGAACTCCCTGGTTGGAGGCCCTCTGGCCGTGGATTCCACGGTATATTCGGCCGATGGCCGAGAGTCTTGATGTGACGGACTGGTCCATCCTGGCCGAGTTGCAGCGTGACGGCCGCGTACCGCTCACCGAGTTGGCCCGGCGGGTGAGCCTCAGCGCCTCCGCGACGACCGAGCGGGTACGGCGGATGGAGGCGGCCGGCGTCATCCGCGGCTACCGTGCGGTCGTCGACCTGGGGAAGGCCGGATACCCCGTGCTCGCCGTGGTGCGGCTCAAGTATCCGGGCAGCCGGCACGAGCCGCTGCACCGGTTGCTGGGCGAGCGCACGGAGATCCTGGAGTGCCTGCGCACCACCGGCGACGACTGCTACACGCTCAAGGTCGCCGCGACCTCCATGGCCCACCTGGAGAAGGTGGTGGACGATCTGGCGCAGTTCGGCAGCACCACGACCAACATCGTCTACAGCGAGACCCTGCCGTACCGCGGACCGCACGCCCCGTGACGCCCGCGACGCCCCGCGACGCCCCGTGGCGTCAGGCGGCGGGCCTGGTGGCGGGCTGCGCCCTGAAGGAGATGGCCTCCATGAGGGCCTTGTGCTTGGTGTTCTGGAAGGCGGCGACCTTCCACTCGCCGGTCGCCTGGCGGACCACGGTGTAGGTCTGGATCTTGCCGAGCTTGCCGGGCCTGCCCTTGTGGACGTCGCCGCGGGTGACGACCAGAGCGGTGCCGGGGCCGGCGAAACGGATGCCGACGATCTCACTGGCGAGCCGGGTGCCCCTGAGGAAGCTGTCGAACAGGGCCTGGTGCGCGGCGCCGATCTCGGCGGCGCCGACGTACAGGGTGCCGACGTAGGTGATGTAGGTGGCGTCGGCGGTGAACTCGGCACCGTAGGCGGCGCCGTCGCCGGCGTTCCAGGCGGCGGTGAGACGGTCCAGGACGGCGGTGACGGCGGCCGTGTCGCCGGGGCGGGTGGCGGTTTCCGGCGTGGTCTCGAAGGCGTTCATGACCCTTCCCTCTCATGATAGCTTCTTCTGAGCATTTACTGCTTTGAAGATTTATCTTCCTAGAGGAAGAGATTAGAGAGAGGGTGGGCACGTGTCAACACGCGACGACGCGGGAGTCGTGTACCGGCGCTACCTCAGCGCCGTGATGCTGCACGGTCACGCCGGCGCCAAGGCCGTCGGCCTGGGCGCGACCGACCTGTACGCGCTGAACGTCCTGGGCCTGGGCGGCGCGATGACCCCCGGCGAGCTCGGCCGGCGCACCGGCCTGACCACCGGGCCCACGACCCGGCTGATCGACCGTCTCGAGCAGGCGGGCTACGTGCGCCGCGCGTCCGACCCGGGCGACCGGCGCAAGGTCATCGTCGAGCTCGTCGCCCACCCCAGCGGCCTCGACGAGGCCCTGGCCCCGGCCCGCCGGAGGATCGGCGCCATCGTGCAGGGCTACTCGCCCGAGCACCAGGCCGTCCTGTTCGACTACTTCGCCCGCGCCGCCGACGCGTACCTGGAGGCCACCATGGAACTCCAGGACAAGCGGACCGACTAGCCGCCACCGGCGCGCACGGCCCGGCGTCACGGCTCCCGTGTCACGGCTCCCCTGTCACGGCTCCCGTGTCAGTGCGGCCGACCTCGCGACGGCGGCGCAGCGGTCCTCGCCGGGGGCCGCCCCGGTGGCGGCGTGCTCCAGCAGCGCCAGGAGAACCCGCCGATCCTCGGGCGGAAGCCCGGCGAGCAGCTCGTCCTCGGCCCGTGCGACACGCGCGTCGAGTTCGGCGAGGACGCCCCGGCCGTGCTCGGTCGGCACGATGCGCCGCGCGCGGCGGTCGGCCGGGTCCTGCCTGCGCTGCACGAGACCACACCCCTCGAACTTGTCGAGCAGATACGTCATGACCGTGCGGTCGATGCCGAGGCGGGCGGCGAGCGCGGCCTGCGTGGGCGGGGCCTCGTGGACGACCGCGGAGAGCACCTGGTAGCCGCGCACCCCGTGCGGCAGGTCGCGCGAGATGTCCTCGACACGCGTGCTCCACTCCCTCAGCAGCACGGTGAGGGACCACCCGAACACGGATCCCTGCGTGGACGGCGTCGGGGTGTCGGTCTGTTCGCGCGCGGTCACAGCTCCCACCCTAACCCGGAATACGCTGATCCTCCGATAAGTTGTGCCGCATATAGTCTGTACGACAGATTACTTTCGGAGAGGCCCGGCATGACGGACTACGGCCACGATCTGGCCTTCGGCACGTTCCTCACACCCCAGAACCAGGACCCCCAGGGGCCGGTCCGGCTCGCCCAGGTATCCGAGGCCGCCGGGCTGGATCTCGTGACGTTCCAGGACCATCCGTACCAGCCGGGGTTCCTGGACACCTGGACGCTGCTGTCCTGGGTGGCCGCGCGGACCGAGCGGATCACCGTGTCGGGCAACGTGCTGAACCTGCCGCTGCGCCCGCCGGCGGTGCTGGCCCGGGCGGCGGCGTCGCTCGACCTGCTCTCCGGCGGCCGGTTCGCGCTCGGCATCGGCGCGGGTGGCTTCTGGGACGCGATCGCGTCGATGGGCGGCACGCGCCTGACCCCGGCCGAGTCCGTGACCGCGCTGGAGGAGGCCATCGAGATCATCCGCGGCATCTGGGACATAGGCGAGCGCCGCGTCCTGCGCGTCGACGGGGCACACCACCGCGTCGCCGGGGCCAAGCGCGGCCCGGCCCCCGCGCACGACATCCCGATCTGGCTCGGCGCCTACAAGCCGCGCATGCTGCGCCTGGTGGCGAGCGCGGCGGACGGCTGGCTGCCCTCGCTCGCCTACCTGAAGGACGGCGACCTGCGGCGCGGCAACGAGGTCATCGACGAGGCCGCCGAGGAGGCCGGGCGCGACCCCGCTCAGGTGCGCCGCCTGCTGAACATCGGCGGCGCGGTCGCCGGCACCCGGGAGGGCTTCCTGCGGGGGCCGGTCGGGCAGTGGGTGGAGGAGCTGACCGCGCTGGCGCTGGAGGACGGCATCGGCACGTTCATCCTGGGCACCGACGACCCCCGGCTCATCCAGGTGTACGGCGAGGAGATCGCCCCCGCCGTCCGGGACGCGGTGGCGCGTGAGCGGGCGGCCACCGGCACCGTCCCCGCGGCCGCCCGCCGCGGAGCGGCCGCGCTCGCACTGCGCCGCGACGGGATCGACTACGACAAGGTCCCGGTGAGCCTCGCGGCCGGCGCCGTCGAGCCCGGCGACCGCTCGTACGAGTCCGTGCGGCACAACTACCTGCGCGCCGGGTCCCCCGGCCTGGTGCTGCGCCCCCGGACCGTCGACCAGGTCGTCGAGGGGCTCGCGTACGCCCGCTCCCAGGACGTGCCGCTCGGCGTTCGCTCCGGCGGGCACGGGATCAGCGGCCGGTCCACGAACGACGGCGGCATCGTGCTGGACGTCGGCGCGCTCGGCGCCGTCGAGGTCGTCGACCCGGCCACGCGCCGGGTGCGGCTGGGCGCGGGCGCGACCTGGGGCGCGGTCGCCGAGGCCCTGACGCCGCGCGGATGGGCGATCAGCTCGGGCGACTACGGCGGCGTGGGCGTGGGCGGCCTCGCGACCACGGGCGGGATCGGCCTGCTCGGGCGCAGGTTCGGCCTGACCATCGACCACGTCGTCGCCGCGCAGGTCGTGACCGCCGACGGGCGGGTGCTGCACGCCTCACGCGAGGAGAACCCCGACCTGTTCTGGGGCCTGCGCGGCGCCGGGGGCAATCTCGGGGTGGTGACCTGGGTCGAGATCGAGGCGATGGAGCTCGGCGACGTCGTCTTCTCCCAGATGACCCTGGACGCCCGCGACACGGCCGGGCTGCTCGAGCGCTGGGGTGCGGCCGTGGAGAAGGCGCCGCGCGAGCTGACCAGCTTCCTGATCCTGTCCCCGCCGCGTCGCGGCCAGGACGCGGTCGCCCAGCTCATGACCGTCTACGCCGGCGCGGACACCACCGCCGCGGTGCACGAGCTGGAGCGGCTCGCCGAGGCCGGCCCGCTGCTGGGGCACCAGGGATACGTGCTGCCCTATTCGGGCGTGGTGCAGCCGGCCGACAGGCACCACACCGGCGGCGGCGACCCGGCCGTACGCTCCGGCCTGGTCACGCACCTGGACGGCGACGTGAGCCGCGCCTTCGAGAGGATCGCACGCTCCGGGCTGTCCTACTTCCTGCAGATACGCGCCACCGGCGGCGCCGCGCACGATTTGGCTCCCGACGCGACCGCCTATCCGCACCGGCACCAGAACTTCCTGCTCACCGCCATGGGCGCCGCGCAGCCGGCCCTGAATTCCGCGTGGGACGCCGAGGTGGCGCCGTTCACCGACGGCCTCTACCTGTCCTTCGACACCGACACCCGGCCCGAGCGGCTCGTCGACGCGTTCGGTGAAACCAACCTCGCCCGGCTCCGGCAGGTCAAACGCGCCTACGACCCGGACAACGTGTTCCGCGCCAACTTCCCCGTCGAGCCCGCCGGCGACTGAGCATCGTGCGAGTGATCCATTCGCCGACTACCCTTCCGGACATGGCTGCCCGGAGACCGACCTCGCCCCCGCGGCCGATCGCACCGGGGGACGTCGTGGCGACGTTCTCCGAGTCTCTCGGCGCGTGGACGGCCGCGCAGATCACCGACCTCAACCCGGACTGGCGGACGGCGGGGGTGCTCGAGCTGGACTGGTCGGGGCCGGAGCCCGCCTCGGTGGCGGACCTCGGCGAGGTGTCGCCCCTGGTGCTGACGCATGCCAACTGGGCCGACAGCCTGTCCCACTGCAATTACGAGTGGGTCCTTCCGCGCAGCTACAAGGTCATCGGCTCGTTGCCGCTGCTGTGCGCCACACCCTCACAGAGCTACTCCACAGGCTGGCGGCTCGGCGACCAGCTCGCGCGGCAGAGGCGCTGGGACAGGGGCGAGCGGGGCCCCTGTCCGGATCCGCGCGAGATGATCACCACAGGCGCCGATTTCGGCCGGATGACGAGCGACCCCGGTGAACCGCGCCGGGACATTCGTCGCCTGCGCGTCACCGAGGTCGAGTCGCTCGATTGCGACCGGCTCGCCGAGCGCTTTCCCGAGCTGAGGACGCTCTGCCTGTCCGGCGACCTCGGCCTGCTCGTCCACGCGTCGGGTCTCAACCGGCTGGCATCGCTTCGAGAGCTGTGGATCACCGATCTCTTCGGCATGAGCGCGTCCGATGCGCTGCTGCCCGAACGCGTTCCCGCGCTGGAGTTCGTGTGCCTGCACAGCATCCCGCACGAGTACGCCGTGGCGATGCGGTCGAGATGGCGCCCCCAGGTCGCGTACGGCACCTACGTCGACATCACCGCCGCCCGCAAACCCGAATGGGTCGCGGACAACCGCGGCAACCCGTTGCGCGACTGGGACGGTCGCGAGCAGATCAGCGGTACCTGCTTCAAGAAGGCCGTGGCGCAGTACAGGAAGACGCGGGCGGCACTGATCGCGGCGCTTTCCGACGGCTCTCAGGAGGACCGGCCGGCCCGGCTGCACGAGATCGGCCGCGAGTACGGCGAGGGCTTCAACCTGCTCGACCGCCGGACGGGGTTCATCGAGACGGTGGAACGCGAGGAACTCTTCGCCGCCCTCGACGTCATGGTGAGCGACGCCGAAGAGGCTCTCGGCGTGCGGCTCGAATCGGCGGCGGACATGCTCGCGGCCGGCGTGGACTCCGTACGCGACTGGTAGAGCGCCTCCCGGCGGGGTGTCAGGCCCGGTGGAAGCGGGCCGTGTCAGGCCCGGTGGAAGCGGGCCGCCCACTCACGGAGCTCGTCGCGCAGTTCGGGCGGGGCGAGGACGCGGAACTCCACGCCGGCCATGCCCAATGCCATGGCCGGCCAGTGCAGGGAGTGGGTGACCATCCGGATGCGGCAGCGTCCGGCGTCGACCTCCTCGACCGTGCACCAGTGCCCGACCCGCCGGCGCACCGTGACCGCCGGAGCCTCGACGAGCGCCTCCACCCGGTACGGACGGGGCAGGTTGTCCATGGCGGCGCGGACGAACTCGGCGGCGTCGGCGGCGGGCAGGGCCCGGGGACGAAACCGGGAGCCGGTCCCCTCCGGCTCGACCAGCCGGTCGACCCGGAAATTCCGCCAGTCGTGCCGGGTGAGGTCGTAGGCGACCAGGTACCAGCGGCGGCCGAGACGGACCAGCCGGTGCGGCTCGACGTGCCGGTCGGTCCGCCGGCCGTCCGCGGGGGTGTAGGTGAAGCGAAGCCGTTCATGGTCCCGGCACGCCAGCGCGACCGTGGTGAGCACGTCCGGATCGACGCTCGTCGCGGCCTGGCCGTCCCACCCGGCGGGCACGGTCATCGTGCGCAGCGCCTCGACCCGGTGCCGCAGCCGGGTGGGCATCACCTGCACCACCTTGGCCAGCACCCGCACCGAGGACTCGGCGATGCCCTCCACCGCCCCCTGGACGGCGGTCTGCAGTCCCACGGCCAGCGCGACCGCCTCCTCGTCGTCGATCACCAGCGGCGGCAGCGCGGCGCCCGCGGCGAGCTGGTAACCGCCGTCGACACCGCGCTGCGCCTGGACCGGATAGCCCAGCTCACGCAGCCGCTCGATGTCCCGGCGCAGGGTGCGTACGGAGACTCCGAGCCGTTCGGCCAGTTCGCCGCCCTGCCAGTAGCGGTGGGTCTGCAGCAGGGAGAGCAGCCGCAGCGTCCGCGTGCTGGTGTTCGCCATGGACGCGATTGTCTCGTCGATTCAGGTCAAAAAGTGACCGTTATCGCTCCTAGCGTGGTTCTCGACCGAAGCGGACCAACGAAAGGCGGACGACTGTGACCGTCAACGAGCTGAGCACCCCCGGCCTCACCGACGCACCGGCCATCACCGGTGAGCGCGCGGACCTGCTGGCGGCATTGGCCCAGGCCCGGCACTTCCTGCGCTTCACGACCCGGGACCTGACCGACGAGCAGGCCGCGCAGCGGACCACCGCCAGTGAGCTCTGCCTGGGCGGGCTGATCAAGCACGTCACCCTGGTCGAGCGGAGCTGGGCGGCCTTCATCCTGGACGGCCCCTCGGCGATGGGCGACGCCTCGGCCATGAGCGAGGCCGACCGCGCCTGGTGGGCCGACCAGTTCCGGATGCTGCCCGATGAGACACTCGCCGGTCTGCTGGCCGACTACGCCGAGGTGGCCCGCCGTACGGACGAGCTGGTGGCCACCCTGCCCGACCTGGACGCGACCCAGCCGCTGCCGAAGGCCCCGTGGTTCGAGGCCGGCGCGCGATGGTCGGCCCGCCGGGTGCTGATGCAGATCGTCTCCGAGACCGCCCAGCACGCCGGCCACGCCGACATCATCCGCGAGTCCCTGGACGGCGCCAAGAGCATGGGCTGACACGCGATCCCGAAACGGGCAGGCCCTTTCCCCGGGAGCCTGCCCGCGACCATTCCCGGCACGGCGATCACGGCCCTATGGTGCTTCTTCATGACTGAGTCGCTACGGCTGGCGCCGATCACCCCCGCCAACGTCGAGACGGCCATGGCCGTCAGAGTCCGCCCCGACCAGGAGCGCTTCGTCTCGCCGGTGGCGAAGTCCCTGGCCGAGGCCTACGTACAGCCGCAGGTGGCCTGGCCCCGCCTCGTCCTCGACGGCGATCGTCCGGTCGGGTTCCTGATGGCCTTCATCGACATCGATTGGGACGGCAGGGGCGTCGACTTCCGGTCGGGCTTGTGGCGCCTCAACGTGACACCCGAGGCTCAGGGGCGGGGCGTCGGCCGGTTCGCCGTCAGGGCCGTGGCCGCCGAAATCGAGCGCCGCGGCGCCACCCGCATGTACGTCACGTGGGAGCCGGCGGAAGACGGGCCCGAAGGTTTCTACCGCAGGCTCGGGTTCCGGCTCACGGGCGAGGAAAGCGGTGGCCAGAGAGTCGGAGTGCTGGACCTGGCCCGAGGAGTGTCTTAGCAGCGGGTTGACGCCAAGGGGGCGGACGGCGAGCCGGTCACCGCGTGAGCCTTCGCGCTGACGACGGCGGGCGTTCAATCGGTCAGTCGGGCCGCCGCCTTCCGCGCTGCTCGCAGGATCTCTTCGGACAGAGGGGAGCCCGCCGTCACCCGCGCGAGCAGGAGGGCGCCCACGAGCGTGGACAGAGCCGCCAGCCCGGCGTCCTCGGGGGCGATCCATCCGGCCATGTCGCGGCCGGCGAGATCCCGGACGCGTTCCAGCGAGCGCTGGCCGCCCAGGACGACGAGGCGTACACCACCTCCCTGCGGGAGATCCTCCCGGCATACTTCGCCGACTACTGGACCCAGCAGCAGGACCCGGAGCCGATGCGCGCCGCCCTGAACGCGTGGATCGACCCGATGCACGGCGAGGAGCCCGTGCCGTTCGACGTGCGGGACGAACTCGGCGCACTCGATGTCCCGGCACTGATCATCGCCGGTGTGCACGACTTCTTCGGCGGCACGCGCTGCACGGATAATCCACAAGGACGCCGGACGATCGGGACAAAGGCAACTACCTTGACTCAAATCGGTTGTTCTTTTTGTCCGGTCTTGTCGAAATGCGGCAATCAAGCCAGAATCAGTTCAGCCTTCAACTACTTGGTTGGAGGGGCAACTGCATTGATGAGGAGAGGCATGAAGCGCACCATCTCCGTTCTCGCCGTCGCCACCGGCGTCCTCGGCGCCACGCTCACCGGGGTCGGTCCCGCGTCCGCGGCCGCCTCCGCAGTCGACTGCTCCACGGGCGGATACACCCGGGTTGTGAACAGCTATGTCCCCACCAACGTCCAGCGGCCGGCGGTGGACGGTCACAGCTACAACATCGGCGGTCCGCTGGCGTACACGTACGAGGTGTGTCTCGACATCCCGGACACCTCGACATTCACCATCGAGGTGCGGAGCTGGAACAACGGGACACAAAGCGTGTTCGTGGACGACCGGCCCGGGGACAAGGTCTTCCGCTACTCCCTCGACCCCAACAGCTTCTGGCAGGTCTACGGCACGATGACCGGGCCCGACAGCACCTACATCTACTACACCTGGAACGAGAAGCAGCTCCCGGCCTGACCCCGAACAGGCCGGCCGCCTCGCCCGGCGAGGCGGCCGGCCCTGCCGCTCTCCAGCGGGTGAGCGGCGGCGGCCTCACCCCTTGAAGGCGCCGTTCATGATTCCGGCCACCATGCGCCGCCCGACGAAGACGAACAGCACGAGCAGCGGGAGGGTGGCGAGGAAGGAGCCGGACATGGCGAGCCCGAGGTCGATGTTGAAGCTGTTCTGCAGCGCTTTGATCGCGATCTGGACGGTGTACATCTCCGGCGACTTCAGCACCACGAACGGCCACAGGAAGTCGTTCCAGGCGGTGACGAAGCCCAGCAGGCCGAGCACGAAGGCGGCGGGACGTACCAGCGGGAACGCGATGTGCCAGAAGGTCTGCCAGGTCGACGCTCCGTCGATGCGGGCCGCCTGGAGGATCTCGTCGCTGATGGCGGACGATATGTGCTGGCGCATCCAGAAGATGCCGAAGGCGTTGGCCAGACCGGGAACGATCAGCGCCTGAAGCGTGTCCACCCAGCCCAGCGACGAGATGATCATGTACTGGGGGACGATGGCGAGCTGGGTCGGCACGGTCATCGTCAGGACGACGAACAGGAACAGCGCGTTGCGGCCGCGGAAGCGCATCTTGGCGAACGCGAAGCCCGCCAGCGCGCACAGCACCGCCTGGCCCACGCCGATCGACCCGGCCACGACCAGGCTGTTGACGATCGACCGGACGAACGGCACGGTCGAGAACACCAGGCCGGCGAGGTGGAAGAAGTTGCCGCCCGGCACGATCTCGGGCGGCAGCTTGATCGCCGTCGCGGTGTCGGTGGTGGCGACGATGAACATCCAGTACAGGGGGAACAGGCAGGCGAAGGCGGCGAGCGCCAGCAGCGCGTAGACCCACCATCGGACCCGATCACCGGAGCGTGGCCTCGTCGTACGCATGATCGCCCCCTCAGCCCTTGACCGGGCGGATCCGGGTGGACAGGAAGTAGTTGAGGCCGGCGAGCGCGACGACCATCACGAAAAGCGCCACGCCGATCGCCGCGGCGTAGCCGAACTTGAACTGGGTGAACCCCTGCTCGAACAGGAAGAGCGTGAGCGTCTGGCACTGGCGGATCGGCCCGCAGGTATTGGCCGCGCCGCGGTTGATGAGCAGGGGCTCGGTGAAGATCTGCAGCCCGCCGATCGTCGAGGTCACGATCGTGAACACGATGACCGGGCGTAACGCCGGGAGGGAGATGTGCAGGAACTGCCGCACGCCTCCGGCTCCGTCGACGGCGGCCGCCTCGTAGATCGCTCGGGGAACGGCCTGCAGGGAAGCCAGGTAGAGCAGGGTCGTGTAGCCGAACCACCGCCAGGTCACCATGACGGCGATCAGCACATGGCTGCCCGTCACCGACTGGACGAAGTCGATGTGCTCGATGCCCACCAGGCTGAGCAGCCAGTTCAGCAACCCGTAGTCGCGGTCGAACATCTGGGCGAACACGATGGCGGTGGCGGCCACCGAGGTGATGTACGGCACGAGCATCGTCATGCGGAAGAACACGGCCAGGCGCAGCCGTACGTGGTTGAGCATGTGCGCGAGCACGAGCGCGATCAGCAACTGCGGCACGGTGGACAGCAGCCAGATGCTCACGGTGTTGCGCGCCGCGTTCCAGAACCGCACGTCCCCGAGCAGCCGGCCGAAGTTGTCCAGGCCGATGAACACGTGCTCGCCGATCGGGTTCCAGTCGAACAGCGCCACGTAGAAGGTGAACAGCAGCGGGATGAGGCCGAACACCGCGAAGAGCACGAAGAACGGGGTGATGTAGGCGTAGGGGGCAAGGATCTCGGTGAAACCGCGCCGCGCCGCCTTCACCGGCGGGGCCGGGGGCAGGCCCGCCTTGGTGGGGCTGATACTCGTCGTCACGGTCTGCTCGCTTCCCCGCCGCCGGCGCGGGCCGTGGGGACGGCCCGTGCCGGCGGCGCACGTGAAAGTTCCTAGCCGCCGATCGCGGTCTTGATGTTGGTCACCGCCGCGTCCCACGCCTTCGCGGGATCACCCTTGCCCTGCTCGACGTTGGTGATGGCGTTCGTGAACTCCGTGCCGATCGTGGTGCTGTCCGGCCCGATGAGGAAGGGCTTGAGGCCGAGCAGCGAGTTGGTGTAGATCGTGCCGATCGGCGCACCGGAGAAGAACTCGTCCTTCGCGGAGGTGAGCTTCGGGTCCTGGTAGACCGACGGGGTCGAGGGCAGTGACCTGGCCTGAGAGAAGTGATCAAGCTGGCCCTGCGGCGACTGCGTGGCGGCGATGTAGTCCCAGGCGGCCTTCGGGTTCTTGGCGCCCTTGGGGATGGCGAGGAAGCTGCCACCCCAGTTGCCCGAGCCGCCCGGGATAGTGGCGATGTCCCACTTGCCCTTGGTGTCGGGGGCGTTGTCGCGAATGGAGCCGAGCAACCAGACCGGTGCGGCGATGGCGGCGAAGTCCCCCCTCTTCATCGCGGCGCTCCAGCCTTCGGTGAACGTGCTCTGCTTGGCGGTGATCCCGGCGGCCACGGCCTTGAGCGCCTGGTCGAAGGCGGTCTTGACCTGGGGGCTCTGTTCGTACACCAGATTGCCCGCCGGGTCGTAGTACTTCTCCTGCCCCTGGTTGACAACCTGCGAGTAGATGCTCCCGCCGGCGTTGTCGATGAACGCCTTGCCGGTGGCCGCCGTGTACTTCTTGCCGGTCTCGATGAAGGCGTCCCAGGTGGGCCAGAGCTTGCTCACCTCCTCGCGGTCCGTCGGCAGCCCGGCCTTCTTGAACAGGTCGGTCCGGTAGGCGATGGCCATGCCGCCGACGTCGGTCGGGATGCCGATGATCGCGCCGTCCTTGGTCGTGGACTGGCTGATCACCCAGTCGAGGTAGTCGCCCTTGATCTTGTCGGCGCCCATCGTGCGCAGGTCGACGAAGTTCTGCGGTTGCTGGACGAACTTGGGCAAGTCGTCGCCCTGGATCAGCACCAGGTCGGGCACTTTGCCGCCGGCGAGCGCGGTGGTGAGCGCCTGCGCCGTCTCCTGCGCGTTCCCCACCTCGGTCAGCTTGATCTGCACGTCCGGCTTTATCTTCTTGTACTCCTCGGCGGACCCCTTCGCGTTGATCCCGGTGAACGACCAGAACTCGAACGACTTGCCGTCGGATCCGCCGGAGGAAGTCTCGGGCGACGAGCCTGAGCACGCTGCCATGCTGAGGGCCGCGGTAGCGGCGAGCACGACCGCTGGGACGTTGCGGAGCTTCACGGCGACCTCTTTTCGCTTGCTGTGGTCAGGGAGATTGTGTGCGGACGGCACCGGGAGAACGCGCCGCACTCGCCGGGCACCTCCTAGGTGTGCGGGGCGGCGACGGTGCCGTGCTACCCCCGGCGGCGGCCCGCGAGCGCCGGCCAGGTCCGGCACCGCCATGCCGGCCTGGTGTTTCACCTGCAGAGCGTTCTTGACATCACTCTTGAGGATGAAACTTTCGGGATGTCATTCCGATCATTGCTCCAGGACATTAGGCCTATGTCGACCTGAGCGTCAATATTCTTGAGGTGATCTGTCTGAAACAATCGGCCCGGCGGTTTTATGTTTCGGGAACAGACCGCACCCCTGGAGCGCACCGCACCCCTCGCCCGCACCGCGCCCACGCGCAGCACCTGCTGCGTCCTCACCGGCAAAGCTCTAGTGATCATCCACGTGATGCCAACCGCGGTGCGGAGAAGGACGCCGTGACTGAGCACGAGCGCGAGGGCCCGCGCCGAGCAAGAAGGGAAGAGAGTGTCGGCCCTGGCGCGGGAAGCCTTTGAACAATTCCTCAGACCGGGATGAGCACGCACGACGGACGAGCGAGTACTCCCCGTTGACCGCCCTTAGTGGCCCGCTGATGGCACGACGATCATACGATCCGACCTGCCCAGGCAGGGGCCGACGCGGCCCGTCTTCATTCCGAGTATGTTCCGGGTCTTGCCGGATAGACCTACGAGTAGAAGCCTCGCCCCCGTACTCCTCCCGAGACTTTCCGAAGGCATCCGGCCGGGCCTCACGGGCTCATACCGCTCCGCGAACCTGTCGATAGCTTCGGGGATCGAGTCGCCGATCCTTCGGGGGTTGGTAGCCGCGACGTCAGAGCTGCTCGCAATCCCAGGACGGCCCCGCAATGTTCGGCGGCGTAGTCACCCAGCCCTTGACCGAATGCCAAGTGGCGGGCCACTCATGCGGAGGACGCGCCAGGATCTCGCAGACCTCGCGCGCCAGTTCGGTCGGGCTGCGGCCGCGCCAGGGAGTGGCGACGAAGATCTGGTAGTCATCCTCGATCTCAAGCCAGACCTCGAACAGATCAGGATCTCGGGGGACGGCTCTCTTGGCGCTGAGGCCGTAAGTCAGCAGTCGGTCATGGTCAACGCTCGTCAGGACCAGCCGCCCCGCGGTGCGCATCGGGGTCTCCCACGAATGATCCGCGGCGACCCGCGCGACCTCCAGCTCGTACTGAGTGGCCGAGAAGCAGGCGCCTCGGTCCGCGGGCACCTCTCTCGACCATTCCCAGCGCACCCGGTCCCCTTCACGGGTGATGGTGACGTCCGTACCCCCGCAGTCGTAGACGCCACATGCGCCGCAACGAGCGATCGCGACAGTGTGCGGCCGGGAATCGGCCAGCAGTCGATCGGCCGGGACCAGGACGTCGTACGGATCCATCCCCAGCCCCGCCCCGGCGGAGGTCATCTCCGCTCCGTTGACGTAGACCTGCAGCTGGAATGATTCGCTGCCTGGCCTGCTGGACGCGGGCGCGACCGCCAAATGGAGAAGGTCGACGCCCAGTTCTCCGCCGTTCGCGTTCACGCCGCTCATGATCCACCATCACACGGCCTTAGCCCGATCTCAGCGACAACGGGCCGGTTGGGAGCCATTAGCTCTCAGCACTGCTCTCCTGGCTGACGAACTCGGCGAGATGCCCGGTGGTGCCCGTCACTACGAGAAGTCAGAGGCCCGGTTGCTGTACTACTGCTGCACAGCAGACAGTTTTATTTCACAAGGGCACCCGGGAGTGGTCCATCGAAGACCTGCCGAGTGAGAACGACACCAGTGAGCAGAGCGGTCAGTACGAATAACGATCCGTCGTCGTCCGGAAGATCGAAATCTCCATCGGGCACGGTGTCGGGATCGAACCCGGCTGCGCGCATCTCCTCGACGAAGCGATCGGGTTCGTCCCCCTCTCGAAGGTATGCGCTGACAGGGTCGAACGAGGTCGTCACCCGCCCGTCGATCACGTGCTCGAACCTGCTCCACCCGTTGACGTTCTCAAAGATCGTAATTGTCTCGGTCTCCGCGGATAGAGCATCGGTGACCTCCGAGTCGACCAGGCTGCAGTCGGCCACCTCGATGATCACGGTCCAGTCGCCTGACCGCCAGGCCCGGACCGCCTCGGGCAAGGGGCAATCCTCGTTCGTGAAGAGACGGATATCAGCCTGCTCCGCACCCAGCCGGCGCAGCGCCTCGGCCTCATCGACACCTCGGACAAAGGTCAGGCTCCACGCTTGCCCGAGAACGTCATCCTCGTCCAGCCAATCGAAGTCGGCGCGACTCAGCTCGACCATTGTCCCTTTCCCCTGCTCGTCGCTCCTGGTGGCGCTGGACAAATTAGTCGAACGACCTCCAGGAAGGTTAGAGCCACTGGGCTGCCCCCGGCATGCTCGCCGCCGTGGTCGGGCGCGAACCTCGCCGACCTCAAGATTCGCCGATGCGCCGAGCGCTCGGGTGGAGGCCGACCGGAAGGCGGCCCACGGCAAGAAGGAGAGCAGTGCTGAGAGCTAATGGCATGTCAATGGCACGAACGCCGCTCCCCATGATCAGAGGAGCGGCGTTACCCCAGACGCCCAGGGCAAAGCTCTCGATCACCTCAACGACCCGGTGCACCATCAAAACTCCCTGTACACGGCGACAGCCCCGGCGGCCCTGTACGTCGCCGCGATTCTCAGCGATCCACGCACCGACACCGCGGTTCCATACGGCGGCGAGGGCCGGCGATATCCACTGCGTCAAGCACTCCTGGACTGGCTGGGATCCGTGGCCCGCGAGGTCGGCAAGGAAGCAGAACGACACTCCTGCGCCTGGGTTTCTCCCTGGAGGACTACCCGGCATTCACCGAGGTCCGAGCCATCCGCCCCGCCCTCTTCCAGGGCGTGTCCTCACTTCTCCATGGTCCGGATCCCCATCCGGGAAGCGGCTCTCGCCGCTGCCGTCCGGCTCCTGGACGCCCCCGAGCTCACCCATCATCGCCTGGGCAAGCATCTCGCTTCATAGATGTCACTTACACGATGGAAGGCCACTCCTGACGAGTGGCCTTCCGCATCTCAGACCTGCCTTTGGGCGCCGCCCCCACTATGATCAGCGCGTGTTCGACCTGGGACCGTTACAGCTGATTCTGTTTCTCCTATTTCTTGTGGTCCTCGGGTGGGGAATCCGCGCGTGGAGATCCAGGCGTGAGGTGGTGCAGGTTCATGTCGACCTGGGGCTCATCACGCCTATTGGAGTACAGGTCCGGGCACACGACCTCCTGGAGGCGGGCAAGTATGCGGATGCCGTCAAGCTGATCCGCAAGGAAAGCCAGGTGTCCCGAAGGGAAGCGGAGGACGTAGCGAAGGCCCTGCAAGCCGGTCAAGTGCTACCAGACTTCCCGATGCCCTGGGAAGGCGACCTGAGTACACGGGTTCGCAAGCTTGTCTCTTCTGGCCGCCTGAAGGAAGCTGTGTTCCTCGTGCGGAGTCACGAGAACATGAGCCAGTCGGAAGCCGAAGCCTTCGTTGATTCTCAACTGCGGGAGCCGGGGACGTAGCTCGACAAGGGCGGGCCGGTTCAGTCGTACCGGTTGCTGTATTTCACTGCTGTACGAGATCGAAAAGGCCACTTCCTGATCATGGGAGGTGGCCTTTGACGTGGGGTGGAGCCTAGGGGATTCGAACCCCTGACTTCCTACTTGCAAAACGGTCCGATCACCAAGGGAAACGGCCCCGACCTGGGCGAAGAGCCGCCCCCGTGTGACCGTGAGTACCCCCTGTTGACCGCCCTTGATGGCACGCTAATGGCCCGACGATCACGCCCGCGACCTGCCAGCGGTCACGGGCCGCACCCCCGGTCCGCCCCAGACTCCTCGTAGCCGTCGGCACCCAGGACGCCAGCGTCGTTTTCGCAGGTTGGCGCGCTGCAGACGAGAACCCCCTACCTACAGGGGTTGTGTCCGACATAATATGGGCACGAGAACGTTGCGCTTCTACCGGTCGGCGCGGAAGCACCGCATCGGACAGGCGCATGCCTTGTATGTCGTCCGATCTGGGCCGCCGGCAATCGTGTCGGCCACCGACCCGACGTTGGAGGATCGATGGGTCTGGATCGGGCCCGACGATCGGGGCGTGGAGCTGGAGGTGATCGGCATCCTCACCGACAAAGCTCTAGTGATCATCCACGTGATGCCGACCGCGCTACGGAGAAGGACGCCATGACTGAGCACGAGGCAGCCTGGCCACCCGCAGACATCGAACTGGCCCTGGACTACGACTCCGATATCGACAGTGACTCCGAAGAGATCCGCGACGCCAAGGGCAACCTGATCACGGACGAGTACGTACGGGACGCGATCAGCGACGTTCATCGTGCAATCGACGAGGGCCGCGTACCCACGCCTACCGGGCGCCCCGGGCGCCCATCGCTCACAGGCGAGAGCACACATTCCCCAAGGGTCTCCTTCAGAGTTCCTGAGGAGTTGCGTGAACGCGCGAAGGCCCGCGCCGAGAAAGAAGGCAAGAGCCTATCCGCGCTGGCACGGGAAGCCTTTGAGCAGTTCCTCAGCGCGGGATGAGCAGGCGCGACGAGTGACGGCACAAGGTGGCCAAGCAGTTCGACAGCTTCGCGCGAGGACAACTTAAGGCTGGATCAGGCACGCAACGGGCACGAAAGAACACCAAGGCGGACCAACGATCAAAGTCCAGACAGGAGAAATTACTCCTGGCCTGGGCTTTTAATTGG
>NZ_JBDJAW010000027.1 GCF_039649665.1 Microbispora sp. ZYX-F-249
GAACCTGGCGGCGGCCGGGCGGGCGCGGGACTGAGGCCACCGTGCCGATTCGGGCGGGGGCTACAGCGCCTTGAGGTAGCGGCGCATCCGGCGCTTGGCGCGGTAGCCGTACCGCAGCATCCGGGGCGGCACCTCCAGCCGCAGCCGGGCGCGGCGCCGGGCCGCCGCGTGCTCGGGGCCGTCGAGGAGCGAGCGCGCCGGCACCAGCGTTCCCGCGCGGGCCGCGGCGACCAGTGCCGCGACCCGGCCGGTCCAGTCGCTGACCGAGGAGTCGTGGAAGTAGTTGGCCCGGCACCACTCCTCGGCCGGAACCCGGAAGTCCGCCTTCGCGAGGTCGTCGAGGGTGCCCAGGCAACCGCTGCCCTCGAACACCAGGTTGATCATCTCCGCGCTGACCCCGAAGTCGGACAGCACGAGCAGCGGCACGCTCCCGGCGATCGCCTCCAGCGCGGCCGTGGAGCTGACGGTGACGAATCCGGCGGCGCGGCTCAGGTGCTCGTGCATCGGTCCGGCGGCGAAGCGCACGGCGCCCGCGGGCACCCGGCCCTCGGCCTCCATCACGGTCCACAGCCGCTCGTAGTGGTGACGTTCGTTGTGCGTCTGCCGTTCGTCGTCGCGGGCCCGCAGCTTGACCACCACGTCCAGGTCGGGCCTGGCCCGGCCGAGCTCGGCCAGGGCGAGCAGGACGCGCTCGCGCTCCTCGCGCCGCCGGGGCACCTTGGCCTGGGTGGCGAACACGACCCGGTCGCGTACGCCCCCGGCGCCGGGTGCCCCGGGTTCGCGGGACAGGAGGTCGAGGTAGGGCAGGCGGGCCAGCGCCACCGCCCCTCCCCCGCCGAGCCGCGCGCCGATCTCGGAGAACTCGGCGACCTCCCGGCCGCTGTGCACGACGAACAGGTCGCAGCCGCTGCGGAACAGCCACGCCTTCTCCGTCGCGGGCACCGAGATGCCGGGCAGGCCCGACACGAGCACCGGCCGGGGGCGCAGCCCGGCCAGCGTCTCCGCCGCCAGCGCGTCCACCACGGGGCCGGTGCAGGCCAGCAGCACGGCGTCCGGCCGGAACCGTTCGGCGGCCCGACGCAGCTGCCGGGCCGGCAGCACCGGGGGAAGTTCCCGCGTGCGGGTGCCGCTCACGGCGGCGGCGATCTGCGCCGCCGACGGGGCGATGGGCGTACGGACGACGGCCAGCTCCGTGACCCAGTCCCGCGGGGTCGCGTCGAGCAGGCCCGCGGCCCACTTGAGATAGGAGTCGGAGTCGGCCACGGCGAGCAGGCGGGTCAAGGAGCGACCTTTCCGGGATCGTGCTGGTGGGGCTGGTGGGGCAGGGGCTCGTGGGGCTGATGGGCGAACAGCTGGAGATGCGAGCGCAGCGAGGGGGCGGCCGAGGCCGTCCACCAGTCCTCCGGCACGTCCACGGTCTCCACCGGCACACCCCGTGCCGACAGCAGGACGCGCAGGGAGGTCACCGCGGTGGACGGCAGGCTCAGCACCCGCTGGTCCGGCCGCAGGTCGCGCAGCGTCATCTCGGCGGGCGCCCCGGCGTCGTACACGGTCAGCCCGGCGATCCGGCGCACCCGGTCGAGGTCGCGGGGGTCCTCCCGGCGGTGCGGGAAGTACGCGACGGGCTCGCCGATCCGCTCCAGCCAGCGCAGGTAGCGGTCGCGGTGGATGAGCCCGTTGCGTACGAGCGAGGTGCCGAGCACGACCGTGCCCTCCCGCGGCGGCGGGTCGGCCGGCTGGGCGCGCAGCCAGGCGAAGTCGTGCCGGACGAGCCGGACGCCCGCGCCCGCCACCTCCTCGGCGAGGCCGGCGGGCACCGGGAGCGCGGTGAACACCGTGGGCCCGCGGGTGCGCAGGCGGAACCCGGCGGCGGCGCCCAGCACCTTGCGGCCGGCGCCGGGCGTCCCCCGGGCGCGCAGCAGCGGGCGCCGCGCGACCAGCAGCTCCAGCAGGCGGATGGTGGCCAGCCCGTCGTCCACGAGCACCGTACGGCCGGGGACGGCCGTGAGGAGGGCGAGCTGGACGCGCCCGGAGAAGGCGTCGCCGACCGCCCACGTCCGGGCCGGCCGGGGAGCCCGCTGGGACGGCTCGGCGAGCTCCAGCCCCTCGGGCGGCCCGAGCCGCTCGAGCTCGCGGCGGGTCAGCCGCAGCGCGGGCAGCCCGGCCCGCGGCACCACCCTGGTGGCGGGTCCGAGGAGCCCCGCGTGGTGCGCCTCGACGACGCACAGCAGCTGCAGGGGGGACTCCACCCACGCGACGGCCTGCCCCTGCCCGGCGGCGTGGCGCCGTCCCTCGTTCTCCACGCCCCGTAATGAAACGTTCACGACGCGCTCACCCTAGCCGTCCAACACGACGGCGGCGGGAACGCCCGGTGAACAGACCTGGAAGGGATCTTCGCGGGGCGTTACGGCAGCATGGAAGGCATGAACGTCATCACTCTGAACAACAACGTGCGGATGCCCCAGCTCGGTTTCGGCGTGTGGCAGGTCGCCGACGACGAGGCCGAGAAGGCCGTCACGACGGCCCTCGAGTGCGGGTACCGCAGCATCGACACCGCGAAGCTGTACCGCAACGAGAAGGGCGTCGGCCGCGCCCTGCGCGCCTCCGGCATCCCCCGTGAGGAGCTGTTCGTCACCACCAAGCTCTGGAACGACGACCACGGCTACGACAAGACGATGCGCGCCTTCGACGCCAGCATGCGGCGCCTCGGCCTGGAGACCCTCGACCTGTACCTGATCCACTGGCCGGCTCCCCGGCAGGGCAAGTACGTCGAGACGTGGAAAGCCCTGGAGATGCTGTACGTCGACAAGCGCGTGAAGGCGATCGGCGTGTCGAACTTCACCGTCGCCAACCTGGAGCTCCTGCTCGCCGAGACCGAGGTGATCCCTGCGCTGAACCAGATCGAGCTGCACCCGCAGCTCGCCCAGCGGGAGCTGCGCGGCTTCCACGCGCACCGCGGCATCGCCACCGAGGCGTGGAGCCCGCTCGGGCAGGGCAAGGGGCTGCTCGACCTGCCCGTCCTGACCGACATCGGCGCGAAGTACGGCAAGACCGCCGCCCAGGTGGTGCTGCGCTGGCACATCCAGCTCGGCAACATCGTGATCCCGAAGTCGGTGACGCCGTCGCGCATCAAGGAGAACATCGAGGTCTTCGACTTCGAGCTGAGCCCGGACGACATGGCGGCGATCAACGGCCTCGACGAGGGCCGCCGGCTCGGGCCCGACCCGGTCGTCTTCGGCTGACCGGCCCACCGGGACGCGGCAGGACCGAGGACGGGACCGCGGCGCAGGCGGGCGGCGACATTCGCCGCAGTCCCGCCCCTAACGGACGCCACGCGGTCACGCGGTCACACGGCGTACGTTTCCCCTGGCCAACGCGTGGCAATGATTGCTGCCGTGCCCCAACCACGACGATCGAGAAAGCTGTGGGCCGGGCTCGCCGCGGCACTCCTGCTGTGCCTCGGGCTCACCGGGGCCGCCCGCGTCGAGCCCGCCCCCGCGGCCCATCGGCCCAACATCGTGCTGATCCTCACCGACGACCTGGACGCCGGGGATCTGAGCCGGTTCCCCAACATCACCGACCTCCTGGTGCGCCAGGGCACCACGCTGTCCCGCTTCTTCGTCACCAACCCCTGGTGCTGTCCCTCCCGCTCGTCCATCCTCCGCTCGCAGTACATGCACAGCCACCAGGTGGAGAGCAACCGGTCGCCGACCGGCGGGTTCCCGAAGTTCCGGCCGCTCGAGGCGTCCACCCTCGGGACGTGGATGCACGACGCGGGCTACCGCACCGCGCTGATGGGCAAGTATCTCAACAACTATCCCGAGGGCGCGCCACGCACGTACGTGCCGCCGGGCTGGGACGAGTGGCATGTCCCCGTCACCCGCCTGTACCAGGAGTACGGCTACACGCTCAACGAGAACGGCGCGCTCCGGCGGTACGGCGACGCCCCGGAGGACTACCTGGAGGACGTGCTGAGCGCCAAGGCCGCGGCGTTCGCCACCGATTCGACCGCCCGGGGAGACGCCCCGTTCTTCCTCTACCTCGCCCCGGTCGCGCCGCACCTGCCCGCGCACCACGCGCCGCGCCACGCCGGCGCCTTCGCCGGCGAGCGGGCGCCGCGCACCCCGTCGTTCGACCAGGAGGACCTGTCCGCCGAGCCCCGCTGGCTCAGCGGTCGCACGCCGCTGTCGGCCGCGGACACACGCAGGATCGACCGCGTCCACCGCGACCGGCTGCGCGCGATGCTCGGGGTGGACGACATGGTCGGCGCCCTGGTCGAGGCGCTGACCCGAACCGGCGAACTGGACGACACCTACATCTTCTTCACCTCCGACAACGGCTTCCACCTCGGCCAGCACCGGTTGCGCCCGGGCAAGACGACGCCGTTCGAGGAGGACATCCGGGTGCCGATGGTGGTGCGCGGGCCGGGCGTGCCCGCCGGGGGCGTCGTCGACGCGCTCGCGTCGACGGTCGACCTCGCGCCCACGTTCGCCGAGCTGGGCGGGGCCGCGGTGCCGCCCACGGCCGAGGGCCGCTCGCTGGTCCCGCTCCTGCGGGGGCAGGACGTCCCCTGGCGCGACGCCGTGCTCGTGGAGTTCTACCACCCCTCCTACTCGCCGCACTCGCCTCCCACGTACGCCGCACTGCGGACCGGGCGATACACCTACGTGGAGTACGAGACCGGGGAGCGGCAGCTCTACGACCTGTGGAACGACCCGGCGGAGACGCGCAACCGGGCGGCGTCGGCCGACCCCTGGCTGACCGCCGCTCTCTCGGCCCGGCTGGCGCTGCTGCGCGCCTGCTCCGGGCCCGGCTGCCGGCTTGCGGACGCCGCGGGCGCCGGCGTGTCCGTGGGCGGCGGCGTGTCCCTGGGGACGGCGCCGAGCGATACCGGATGAGGTGACGGAGCGCAATAGGACAGGCACCCCAGCGGATTCGGGGTGCCGTTAATCATTTCTGCCCATATCGGAATGGGAGCGCTCCCAAGCGTAGTATGTCCTACTATGTCCAGTTGAGCGGCTCTAACCACCCAGGGAGTAACAGTTAGGTTTCGGCATATTGACGCCCGCGTTGCTCATAGAGGACCCTTCGTGGGAGCGCTCCCAACGTGTTCACCAACACGGTGCTCAGCACGAGCACAACCTCTGATCGCGGGCCGTGAGATCGGGGACCGGCCTGGGATGCACCTCCCATGAACGACTTCGGGATACCACCTGAGAGGGGTCCGGATGATTAGCAACTCGCGCCGCGGCAGGCTGCTCGCGGTCGCCGCGGTGGCGGCGCTGGCTCTCGGCGCCACCGCCTGCCAGTCCGACGACAAGGGGACGGACACCGCGTCCGGCGGCGGGGCCACGCAGGCGGCCGGCCCCGTCACCATCACGCTCCAGACGTTCGGCGGCGGCAAGAACTTCGGCTACAAGGAAGCCGTCGACAAGTGGAACGCCGAGCACAAGGACATCCAGATCAAGTACGACAACCTGACCGACCAGTTCGAGCAGGTCTACTGGCCCCAGATGATCCAGTGGCTCCAGTCCGGCGCGGGCGCCGGCGACGTCGTCGGCATCGACGAGGGCGGCATGGGCCTCGCCAAGGCGCACCCCGAGTGGTGGGCCGACCTGGGCGAGTTCGGTCTGCAGAACCGCAAGAACGACTTCGCCGCCTGGAAGTGGGAGAACGGCGTCACCGCCGACGGCAAGCTGTTCGGCCTCGGCACCGACGTCGGCGGCATGAGCCTGTGCTACCGCCGTGACCTGTTCGAGAAGGCCGGCCTGCCCGGCGACCGCGAAGAGGTCAGCAAGCTCTGGCCCACCTGGGACGACTTCGTCGCCGTGGGCAAGAAGTTCCAGGACAAGGTCAAGGACACCAAGTTCGTCGACGGCACCAACACGCTCTACAACGTGGTCCTGGTGCAGGAGGCCGCCAAGAACGGCAACGTCTCCTACTTCGACAAGGACAACAACCTGATCGTCGACAAGAACCCGGCGGTCAAGACGGCCTACGACTTCGCCCAGAAGATCAGCCAGGAGGGCCTCACGGCCAAGCTGCGCAACTTCACGCCCGAGTGGAACACCGGCATGAAGAAGTCGCAGTTCGCCACCCTCGGCTGCCCGTCGTGGATGCTCGGCGCGGTCAGCGGCGACGGCGGCGCCGGACCGGACTTCAAGGGCAAGTGGGACGTCGCGGCGGTGCCCGGCGGCGGCGGCAACTGGGGCGGCTCCTGGCTCGCCGTGCCGAAGCAGTCGAAGCACCCCAAGGAGGCGGCGCAGGTCCTCGACTACCTGACCGGTAAGGAAGCCGAGGTCAGCGTCTTCAACTTCGCCGGCAACATGCCGAGCAACATCCAGGCCCAGCAGGACCCGGCCGTCCAGGGCGCGAAGAACGAGTACTTCAACGACGCTCCCGTCGGTGAGATCTTCGCCAAGTCGGCCTCCGCCCTGCAGCCGGTCTTCCTCGGCGTGAAGCACGCGCAGGTCAAGAACGCGATCGAGTCGGTCGTCTCCGCCATCGACGACGGCTCCGTGCCGTACGCGAACGGCTGGAAGAAGCTGGTCGACGACGCCGTGAAGGCCGCGGGCTGACCCTGCCCGCCAGGTGAGCACCGGCCCGCCGCAGCGGCACCCCGCCGGCGGGCCGGTCGCCTGCTTTCACCCGAAAGGTAACTCATGAGCCTGCACGTCGACGCCGGGCAACCCACCCGGGCACCGATGCCGCCCAGCAGGCGGCGCGCCAAGCCGAGACCGGGCCGGTCCTTCCTGACCTGGCTGGACCTCAAGGCCGCGCCGTATCTCCTGGTCTCCCCGTACTACATCCTCTTTCTGATCTTCGGGCTCTTCCCGCTCGCCTTCACCCTCTACTACTCGTTCTTCGACTACGACCTCACGGGCACGGTCGAGTGGACGGGACTCGGCAACTTCACCGCCCTGCTCGACGACGCCGCCTTCTGGCGAGCGGTCGTCAACACCCTCGCGATGTTCCTCATCGCGACGGTCCCCCAGATCCTGCTGGCGCTGCTGCTCGCCAACGCGCTGAACAAGCGGATGAAGTTCCAGCTGTTCGTCCGGCTGGGCGTCCTGCTCCCCCTCGTGACCTCGGTCGTCGCGGTGGCGGTCGTCTTCACCCAGCTGTACGGCCGCGACTGGGGCGTGGTCAACTGGGTGCTCGGCTGGTTCGGGGCCGACCCCATCGACTGGAAGGCCGAGCGTCTCCCCTCCTGGCTCGCCATCGCCACCATGGTCGACTGGCGCTGGACCGGCTACAACGCGATCATCTTCCTGGCCGGCATGCAGACGATCCCCAAGGACCTCTACGAGGCGGCCTCGATCGACGGCGCGTCCCGGCGGCGCCAGTTCTGGCAGATCACCGTGCCGATGCTCCGGCCGACGATGATCTTCGTCGTGCTCAACTCGACCATCGGCGGCCTCACGCTGTTCGCCGAGCCGACCACGTTCTACAACGGCAACGTCCACGGCGGCACGACCAGCCAGTTCCAGACCGTCTCGATGTTCATCTTCGAGCAGGGCTTCCGCGAGTTCGACTACGGCTACGCCTCCGCGGCCGCCTGGCTGCTGTTCCTGCTCATCCTCATCGGATCGGCCATCAACTTCCTGCTCATCCGCCGGATCGGGGGCAACAAGTGACCACGATCTCCGCGCCCGCCGGCACCCGGCGCCGCACCAAGGCGCCGAGTGGTGCCACCAGCCTCTGGACCGCCACGCCGATGACGAGGCTCGTCCTCGCGGTCACGATCATCATCTCGGCGTTCCCGCTGTACTACATGATCGTCATCGCCTCGCGGACCAACACCGAGGCGACCGACATGCCGCCGCCGTTCCTGCCCGGCGGCAAGCTCGGGGAGAACGTCCAGCGCGTGCTGTCCAACCCCGACGCGCACTACCTGACCGGTCTCACCAACTCGCTGATCATCGCCTGCACGGTGACGATCTCGGTGGTGTTGATCTCGACGTTCGCCGGCTTCGCGTTCGCCCGGCTGCAGTTCAAGGGCGGCAAGGTCCTGCTGCTGCTGGTGCTGCTGACGATGATGGTCCCGCTGCAGCAGATGGGCATCGTCCCCCTCTACCGCCTCATGGTCAGCCTCGAATGGGTCGGCTCGATCAAGGCCGTGATCCTGCCCTTCCTGCTCAACGGCTTCGGCGTCTTCCTCATGACGCAGTACACCCAGCAGGCGGTGCCCAACGAACTGATCGAGGCCGCCCGCGTCGACGGCGCCTCCACCCTGCGGATCTGGTGGAACGTCGTCCTGCCCGCCGTACGGCCGGGCATGGGGGTGCTGGGCATCAACACGTTCATGCTGATCTGGAACGACTTCATGTGGCCGCTGATCGTGCTGACGCCGGACAACCCGACGGTCCAGGTCGCCATCAACTCGCTCAACGCGAAGTACGGGACGGACTACGTGCTGATCTTCAGCGGCACGCTCATGTCGATCCTCCCGCTCATCGTCGTTTTCATCGCGTTCGGCCGACAGATCATCGGCGGACTCATGGAAGGTGCGGTCAAGGCGTGACAACGCAAGACACACGACCCGAGGCAGAAGCTCCCAGCCTGATGTTCCCCACCGGGTTCGTCTGGGGCGCCGCCACCTCCGCGTACCAGATCGAGGGCGCGCTCACCGCGGACGGGCGGGGCCGCTCCATCTGGGACACCTTCTGCAGCCAGGACGGGCGGATCGTGGGCGGCGACAACGCCGAGACCGCGATCGACCACTACAACCGGTACCGCGATGACGTCAAGCTCATGGCGGACCTCGGCCTCACGGCCTACCGGTTCTCCGTCTCCTGGCCGCGGATCCAGCCCGACGGCTCGGGCGCCTACAACGCCAAGGGCCTCGACTTCTACAAGAGGCTCGTGGACGAGCTGCTCAGCTACGGCATCGACCCGTGGCTGACGCTCTACCACTGGGACCTCCCCCAGGCTCTGGAAGACGCGGGCGGGTGGCCTTCGCGCGACACGTCGAAGCGCTTCGCCGACTTCGCCGCGACCGTGCACGCCGAGCTCGGCGACCGGGTCAGGCACTGGAGCACGGTGAACGAGCCCTGGTGCTCGGCGTTCCTCGGCTACGCCTCCGGCGAGCACGCCCCGGGACGGCGCGAGCCGGCCGCCGCGCTGCGCGCCGCGCACCACCTCAACCTCGCGCACGGCCTGGCGGTCCAGGCGATGCGGGCGCAGAACGCCGACTCGCAGATCGGCGGGTGCGTCAACGTCTACCCGGTCACGCCCGCCACCGGCAGCGAGGCCGACCAGGACGCCGCCCGCCGCATCGACGGGCTGCAGAACCGGTTCTTCCTGGACGCGCTGCTCAAGGGCGCCTACCCCGAGGACGTGCTGGCCGACCTCAGCCACCTGTCCGACATGGAGTTCATCCGGGACGGCGACCTGGCGACGATCTCCGCGCCGCTCGACATGCTGCTGATCAACTACTACAGCCGCTTCACCGTGTCGGGCGCGCCGGGCGGCGCCGCCTCGGCCGCCGCCGCGCCGACGGACTCCGGCTCGCCGTGGATCGGCAGCGAGCACGTCGGCTTCGTCAACGGCGGCCGCCCGGTCACCTCCATGGGCTGGGAGGTCGACGACAGCGGCCTGTACGAGATGCTGCGGCGCATCGCCGACGAGTACCCGCGCGTCCCGCTCTACATCTCGGAGAACGGCGCGGCCTACGACGACCTCCTCGGCGAGGACGGCACCGTGCACGACCCCGAGCGGGTCGCCTACATCGACGCCCACCTGCGGATCTGCCACACGGCCATCGAGTCGGGCATCCCGCTCCAGGGCTACTTCGCCTGGTCGCTCATGGACAACTTCGAGTGGGCGTGGGGGTACGGCAAGCGTTTCGGTCTCGTCTACGTCGACTACGAGACCCAGGCCCGCACCATGAAATCGAGCGCTTTGTGGTATGCCGACACCATCAGACACGGCGGACTGCTGAGTCGGGCACAATAAGCGCAGAACGCGATAAGGGGGCAGTATAAATGAACGGGGACCGCCGTTCCGGAGGCCGGCCGACTCTGGAAGCGGTCGCCGCGCGCGCCGGAGTCGGCCGCGGCACCGTGTCGCGGGTCATCAACGGCTCGCCCAAGGTGAGCGACCGAGCCCGCGACGCGGTGTTACTGGCGATCCAGGAGCTCGGCTACGTGCCCAACCGGGCGGCGCGCACCCTCGTGACGAACCGGACGGACACCATCGCGCTGGTGGTGTCGGAGTCGGAGCAGCGCGTCTTCGACGAGCCGTACTTCGCCGGGCTGATCCGCGGCATCGGCTCGGCGCTGTCGGAGACCGGCCTTCAGCTCATCCTCACGATGGCGCAGAACCGTGCCGAGCACGACCGGCTGGAGCACTACCTGACCGGACAGCACGTCGACGGCGTGCTGCTCACCTCGGTGCACGGCGCCGACCCGCTGCCGGGGCGGCTGGAGGAGATGGGCGTGCCGACCGTGCTCGGTGGCCGCCCGGTCGGGCTCAACCCCTACAGCTTCGTCGACATGGACAACCGGGCCGGCGCCCGGCAGGCGGTCAAGTATCTGCTCTCCAAGGGCCGGACGAAGATCGCCACCATCGCCGGCCCGCAGGACATGGGCGTGGGTGTCGACCGTCTCGCCGGGTACCGCGACGCGCTGCTCGCCACCGGCATGAGCGAGCGCGTGTCGTACGGCGACTTCTCCGAGGAGAGCGGCTCGGCCGCCATGCGCGAGCTGCTCGCCCGCCATCCCGATCTGGACGCCGTGTTCACGGCCTCCGACCCGATGGCGCTCGGGGCGCTGCGCGTGCTGAAGGAACAGGGCATGGTCGTGCCCGACGACGTCGCGGTGATCGGCTTCGAGGATTCCAAGGTGGCGCTGCACACCGATCCGCAGCTGACGAGCGTGCACCAGCCGACCGAGGCCATGGGCCGCCAGATGGTCCAGCTCCTGATCGCCCGGATCAACGGCGAGCCGCTGGAGCAGCCGGTCGTCATCCTCGACACCCACCTGGTGATCCGCGCCTCCGCCTGACGAGGCCACGCGTACGACGCGACCGCCGCGCACCCCTCGGGTGCGCGGCGGTCGCATTTCCAGCCAGGGTGGTGTCAATCTGCGGAGATGTGCGTCCAAGCTCTGCGCGGGGTCGTCGATCCAGGCCTGGACCGCCTGGTGGAAGGCGGCCCAGCCGGTCTGCGCGGCCAGTGCGGCCAGCCGGCCGGCGACACCGCGCCGCCGCAGCGCCTCCGCCACGGCTTCGGTGAGCGACGCGGCCTTGGCCAGGTCGCGTTCACGCAGTGCCGGTGTCACCGCGATGACGTGAAGTCGTGGTTCGGCGAACGGGCGGTTGTCCTCAAGGATGTGCTCGACCTTCCGGAAGGTGCGGAGCAGTATTTCGAGCGGCGCGAGATCTCGCGGTGCTTCGGCCACCGCCCGCGTCAGCGCGGCGCGCAGGTCGGATTCCCCGTCGAAGAGCACCTCGCGCCTGTCCGGGAAGTGCCGGAAGAACGTGCGTTCGTTGACGCCGGCCCGGGCGGCGATCTCGGCGGTGGTGGTCTGGTCGAACCCGCGCTCCCGGTACACGATGAGACGCGACCGGACCGCGGTAGAGACGCTCGGCCGGCCACTGGAACACTCGGGCAAGCCGCTCGTCGTCACCTCCGGCACCCTGGTCATGCCCGCCGGCCGGGAGACCACCGAGAAGGACGAGCCCGACGCGGCCGGGATCGCCGCCTTCCGCATCGCGGGTGAGCGAGCGTGTCTCGGCTTCGCCGCCCGGGGAGTGCGCGCGAGCGTGGTCCGCCTCGCTCCCACCGTCCATGGTCCCGGCGACCACGGTTTCATCCCCATGCTGATCGCCACCGCGCGGAAGACCGGCGTCTCGGCCTGCGTCGGGGACGGCGCCAACCGGTGGCCCGCGGTGCACCGGCTCGACGCGGCCGTCCTGTTCCGTCTGGCGCTCGAGAAGGCACCCGCGGGCAGCGTGCTGCACGGAGTGGCCGAAAGCGGCGTCACCCTGAAGAGCATCGCGGAGACGATCGCCCGAGGTCTGGATCTGCCCACCGTCTCGCTGACCCCCGACGAGGCCGCCTCGCACTTCGTGAGCCCGTTCATGGCCGTCGCCTACGGCTTCGACGGGCCCGTCTCCAGCTCCTACACCCGGGAACTGCTCGGCTGGTCGCCCACTCACCCGGCACTGCTCGAGGACCTGGAGCACGGCGATTACCTGGTCACGCCGGCCCCCTGACCTGAGGCGGACGCCCCGACAACACAGGACGCCCGCCTCGCGGTTGTCAGTGGCCGGCGGACGAGAGCAGGCGCTCGGCCTCCTCCTCCGACATGTCCTCCAGCTCGGCCACCAGCAGGTCCTCCAGCGCGACCGCCAGCTCGGCCACGGTGCGCCGCTCGAAGATCGTCCGTACCGGGACCTCCACTCCCGTCGCCCGGCGCAGCCTGGCCGCGATCCTCGTCGCGAGCAGCGAGTGCCCGCCCAGGGTGAAGAAGTCGTCGTGCACGCCGATGGAGGCGACGCCGAGCAGTTCCGCCCAGATCTCGGCCACCAGGAGCTCCGCGTCCGAGTCCGGCGGGACGTGCCCGGCCGACGACGCCCGGACCGGCGCGGGCAGCGCCGCACGGTCCACCTTGCCGCGGCTGGTCAGCGGCAGGGAGTCGAGCACGACCCATGCGGCCGGGACGAGGTGGCGCGGCAGGGTCCGCGCGAGGTGCGCGGCGAGCTCCTCCCCCGTCGCGGTCCCGGTCACGTACGCCACCAGTTCCTCGGCGTGGACCGTCACGAACGCCTGGCCGACACCCGGATGGTCGAGCAGCCGCGCCTCGACCTCGCCCGGCTCGATCCGGAAGCCGCGGACCTTGAGCTGCCCGTCGATTCGTCCGAGGAACTCCAGCGTGCCGTCCTGGTTCCAGCGCGCCCGGTCCCCGGTGCGGTACCTCCGCGACCCCGGCGGACCCAGCGGGTCGGGGACGAAGGCGGCGGCCGTGAGCGCCGGGCGGCGCAGGTAGCCGCGTGCCACCCCGGCGCCGCCGATGACCAGCTCGCCGATCGCGCCCTTCGGAACCGGGGCCCCGGCGGCGTCGAGCAGGTGGACCGTCGTCGCGCCGATGGGCCGGCCGATGGGCGGCCTGCCGTACGGCGTGGCGGTGAGGTCGGCCGCGGTCGCGATGACCGCGGCCTCGGTCGGGCCGTAGGTGTTCAGCAGGCGGACGCCGTCGCCGAACCGGTCGCGCCAGCGCGCCACCGCGCCGCCGGACGCCTGCTCGCCGCCGATGACGACCAGGCGGAGCGCGGGCGGCCAGGCGATCTGGTCGATCTCCTCGACCAGGTGATGCCAGTACGCGGTGGGCAGGTCGAGCACGGTGACCCGTTCCCCGCCCGGGGCGGCCAGCAGGTCGGGCAGCGTCGCCGCCCCTCCGGGCAGCAGCACCAGGGTCGCCCCCGCGGCGAGCGCGGGGAAGACCTCTTCGAGGTGGGTGTCGAAGCTCAGCGACGCGAACTGGACGACGCGGTCGCCGGGTGCCAGGGCGTACTCCTCGCGCATCCACCGGATCCGGGCCGCGATCGCGCGGTGTTCGACGGCGACGCCCTTGGGCCGGCCGGTGGAGCCGGAGGTGAAGATCACGTAGGCCACGTCGCCCGGGCGCGTCTCCCCCGGGCCGCCGTCGGCCGTCCCGTCCGCGTCGGCCAGCGGGTCGACGGCGGTGAGCCCGGCGGGCAGCGCCCGGTTCGTGATCACATGTGTCGCCCCGGCGTCCGCGAGCGCGAAGGCCAGCCTCTCCTCCGGCTCGTCCGGCTCGAACGGCAGGTAGGCCGCGCCCGCCCGCCAGACCGCGAGCAGGGCGGTGATCGCCTCGACCGAACGGGGCAGGCAGACGCCGACCACGTCGCCGCGGCGCACGCCCCGGGCCCGCAGCGCCGCGGCGAGCCGCGCCGCCCGCCGGTCCAGTTCCGCGTAGGTGACCTCGGTCTCCCCGCAGGCCACCGCGACGGCGCCGGGAGTGCGCCGGACGGCCTCCGCGACCATCTCGGGGACCCCCGGTCCGGGGGTTTCGGCGCCGTCCCCGGCCATGGACCGGATGTCGGCCTCGTCGTCGTCGGTCCACACGCGCAGCTCGGAGA
Source organism: Microbispora sp. ZYX-F-249 (assembly GCF_039649665.1). NCBI lineage: Bacteria > Bacillati > Actinomycetota > Actinomycetes > Streptosporangiales > Streptosporangiaceae > Microbispora > Microbispora maris. Next base: position 14,107 of record NZ_JBDJAW010000027.1, read on the forward strand.
TCCGGCGTCGCGGCCCGGCCACGACCGACTCGAGCAGGACCAGGAAGCGGTCGGCGAGCCGGCGGACGGCCTCCGCCTCGTGCGGTGAGCCGCTGGACCCGTCGTGGCCGAACGACATGGCGATCTCGCCGTCCTCCAGCCACGCCTCGACGTACAGGCCGAGCTTGACCTGCTGGTAGCCGTGCGGGAAGGCGCCGACGGACAGGTCGCCGAACGGCCGGGTGGGTCCCGAGACCTGCGTGTGCAGGATGAACATGGTCGGCATCAGCGCCTCGACGGGGTGCCCGATCCGCTCGAACGGCACCGAAGGCCGGCTCATCGCCGTCAGCGCCTCCTGCCTGGTGCGTCCCAGCAGGTCGACGAACGACGGGTCGCCGTCCAGGTCGCCGCGCAGCACGACGGTCTGGGAGAGGTAACCGATCATCGCCTCCAGCTCGACCCGGTCGCGTCCGGCGACGGCCGTGCCGACGAGGACGTCGGTGTGGCCGGTGTGCCGGTGCAGGAGCACCTGGTAGGCCGTCATGAGCACGGTGAACAGCGTGGTCCTGTGCTCACGGGCGAGCCGGTCCAGCTCGTCGGCGACTTCCCGGCCGGTCCGGACGATCTGGTACGCCGCCCGGTCCTCGTCCCCGTCGCCCCCGGGGCTCTCGCCGCCGATGCCGCACGGCAGGTCGGGCGGCGGCGGATCGGCCAGCCGCTCCTGCCAGTACGGCACCGCGCGCTCGGCGCGGCGGCGCTGCCAGCGGGCGTAGTCGGACGGCTGCACCGGCAGCGGCGCCAGCTTCGGCGCGCGGCCGTGCAGGCGCGCGGTGTAGCACTCCGCCAGGTCGTCCAGGAGGATCCCCAGCGACCAGCCGTCGCCGATGATGTGGTGCATCGTGACGCACAGGACGTGGTCCAGCGGCCCGATCGCGATCACGGCGACACGCAGTGGCACGCCTTCCGCGAGGTCGAACGGCGCGTTCACCCGCTCGGCGACGAGCCGCCTGGCGTGCTCCTCGTCGCCGGCCTGGATCCGTTCGACCGGCGGGAGGATTCCCGGCGTCCCCGCCGGCTCGGCGACCGCCCAGGGGACGCCGTCCTCCTCCTCGAACCGGGTGCGCAGGCCCTCGTGCCGGGCCGCGAGGTCGGCGAACGCCCCGTCGAGGGCGTCCGGGTCGAGGGGTCCGCGCAGCCGGTGGACGAGGTACATGGTGTACGAGGCGTCGCGCGGGTTCAGCTTCTGCAGGAGCCACAGCCGTTCCTGGCCCGGCGACAGGGGCGCCCTCATGATTCCGACGCCATCTCGTCGAGCACGGCCGCCAGGTCCTCGGCGCTGAGGCCGTCGAGCTCGTCGCGCAGCGCGGCGATGTCGGCGAGGTCCAGGTCGTCGTCGTCGAGCCGGTCCATCGCCGCCGCCAGGCCGGCCACCGTGGGGTTCTCGAACAGCACCACGATCGGCACGTTGATCGCGAAGCGCGCCTGGATCCTGGCGACGATCTGGGTGGCGGTCAGCGAGTGCCCGCCCAGCTCGAAGAAGTCGTCGTCGACGCCCACCGGCTCCGCGATGCCCAGCACCTCTCCCCACATCGCCGCGAGGTCCTCCTCCAGCGCCGTGGCCGGTGGCCGGTACGGCCGGCTGCGGGCGCGGGTCCACTCGGGCACGGGCAGGGCCTTGCGGTCGAGCTTGCCGTTGGGGGTGAGCGGCAGGGCGTCCAGCACCACGAGGTGCGCGGGCACCATGTACTCGGGCACGCTGCGCCGAAGCCGGTCCCGCAGGGACGGCCACAGGTCGGCCTCCTCGGGTTCCCCGGCCGGGCGCACGACGTAGGCGACCAGGCGCGGCAGCCCGTCGGGGCCGTCGCAGACGCCGACGGCGGCGTCGGCCACCTCGGCCGCGGCGCGCAGCACGCTCTCGATCTCGCCGAGCTCGATGCGGAAGCCGCGCACCTTCACCTGCTGGTCGGCCCGGCCAAGGTAGCGGAGCCTGCCGTCCTCGATCACGGCCAGGTCACCGGTGGCGTACAGGCGGGCGCCCGGCGTCCCGGAGAACGGGTCGGGCAGGAACCTGGCGGCCGTCTGGCCCGGCATGCCGCGGTATCCCCTGGCCAGGCCGGCGCCGCCGATGTGCAGCTCGCCGGCCTCGCCGGGCGGCACCGGGCGCCCGTCGGGGCCGAGGATGTGCACCGTCGTGTCGCCGATGGGCTCACCCAGGTCGACGGGGGCCGGCGCCCCGTTTTCGTCGACCCGGGCCACGCGCCCGGCCGTCGACCAGACCGTCGTCTCGGTCGGGCCGTACACGTTCCAGAGCCGGGCGCCGTCGCCGAGGAGGGCGTCGGCGAGATCGCGGGGCAGTGCCTCGCCCCCGCACAGCCGGGTCGCGATGTTCTCGGGCACGCCGCCGGATTCGAGCAGGATGCGCCAGCTCGCCGGGGTCGCCTGCATGATCGTGACGGCCTCGGTCACGGCGCGCGTCCGCAGGGCCCGGCCGTCCGCCGTCTCGTGTCCGGAGGCGACCACGACCCGCGCCCCGCAGGCCAGTGGCAGGAGGAGTTCGAGCACCGAGATGTCGAACGACAGCGTGGTGACCGCCAGCCAGGCGTCGCGCGGGGCGAGCTCCAGCAGGGAGGCGAAGGACTCCAGCAGGTGGACCACCGCGCCGTGCGGCACGGCGACCCCCTTGGGCCTGCCGGTGGAGCCGGAGGTGTACATGAGGTAGGCCAGGTCCCCCACCGGGCCGTCGGCCGGCACGTCGCCGGGCACCCCGCCGGAGACGGGAACGCCGTCCCACGCCAGCTCGACGACGTCCGGGACGCCGTCGAGCAGCCGGGAGTCGACGCCCTGGCCGGCCAGGACCAGCCGGATGCCCGCGTCCTCCCGCATGAACCGGAGCCGGTCCTCCGGGAAGCCCGGGTCGAGCGGCACGTAGGCGCCGCCGGCCCGCCACACGGCGAGCAGGGCGACGACCATGCCGGGGCAGCGCTCCAGGCACAGCCCCACCGGGACCTCCGGGCCGACTCCGCGGGCGCGCAGCAGCGCCGCGAGCCGGTCGACCCTGTCGGTCAGCTCCCGGTAGGTCAGCAGGCCTCCGGCGCCGCTCACCGCGACCGCGTCGGGGCTCGTGTCACGCCACCGGCGGATCAGCGCGAGCGCCGTCGCGGCGTCCGTTCCCGTCCCCGGCCGCCCGGCACTCGGAGGCGCCGTCGGGCCGCTCACCGCGTCACTCACTTCCATGCACCTTTCACTTCGCGGAACACGCTCGCGAACGGGCCGCTCAGCGCGGACAGCCGGATGCCGGGGTCCGCCCCGGCCCGCCGTACGACCTCGGCGAAGCCGTCGATGAGGCGGCGCGCGGTCGCGGGCGTGAACAGGTCGCTGCTGTAGTCGAGGACGCCGCCCAGCCCCTCCGGTCCCCGCCACAGGTCCATCGAGACCTCGGACTTGGTGTGGCTGGGCGGGACCACGTGGACCTCCCGGTCGAGGTCGGCGAACCGGGTCCCCAGCAGATCTTCCTTGGGCAGGTTGTGCAGGTTGAACATGACCTGGCACAGCGGCGGCCTGCTGATGTCGCGGGGGACGCGCAGCGCGGCCAGGACGTGCTCGTACGGCACCTCCGCGTGCCGCATGCCGGCCAGGGTCGTCTCCCGCACGCGGTCCAGCAGCTCGTGGAACGACGGGTCGCCGGACAGGTCGGCGCGCACCACCATCGTGTTGCCGAAGTAGCCGATCAGCGGCGCCAGCTCGCTGCGGCCCCGGCCCGCCACCGGCACGCCGACGCAGAAGTCGGTCTGACCCGACGCCAGGGCGAGGGTCGCCTCGTAGGCGGCGATCAGGGCCATGAACGACGTGCAGCGCCGCTTCCTGGCCACCTTCTCCAGCGGCGTGATCACCTCCGGCGGCAGCAGCAGCTGCTCGCGCCCGCCGCGCCCGGACCACCGGGGCGGCCGGGGGTGGTCGGCCGGAAGGTCCAGCGCGGGGGCGCCGGCCAGGCGGCGCTCCCAGAACTCCACGCCCTCGGTGTGGTCCCGCTGTCTCTCCCCCACGGCGAAGCGGGGATACTGCGTGGCCAGCTCCGGCAGCTCGGGCTCACGTCCCTCGCGTGCGGCGGCGTAGCACTCCGTGAGCTCACGCAGGAGCACGTCGAGCGACCAGCCGTCCATCACGATGTGGTGCAGGACGATGCACACGACCGCGTCGTCCTCTCCCAGCCCGGCCAGGCCGGTCCGCAGGGGAGGCGCGTTCTCCAGGTCGAACGGGCGCTCGACGAACTCCTTCAACGCCCGTTCGAGGTCCGCCTCCCCGGAGAACGCGATCTTCTCCAGCGGCACCGGTCCCGGCGGCAGCACGACCTGCACGGGGGCGTCCCCGCGCAGCCGGAAACGGGTCCGCAGCACCTCGTGCCGCGCCACGATCCGGGTGAACGCGGCGGTCAGCGCGTCCACGTCGAGCGGCCCGCGCAGCCGCATGCACCAGGGCGTGTTGTAGGTGGTGTCGGCGGGGTCGAAGCGGCTGAGGAACCACAGGCGCTCCTGCCCGGGCGACAGCGGCCACTCCTGCCCGCCGGTGTCCCGGGCCGCGCCCCCGAGGGAGCGCAGCAGCGCCGCCCGGCGCTCGGGGGGCAGGCCGGCCAGCTTCTCGATCAGCGCGGCGCGGCGCTCGGCGGCGGTCATTCGCCCCGGTCGCGTACGCTCGGCGTTCCCTGGTCGCGTACGCTCCGCGGCCGCATGTCGGTCCACACCGTCTCGATGTGGTCCAGGCATTCCTGGCGGGTGCCCGCGAAGCCGGTGGGCCGCCACCCGGCGGGCGGCTCGCGGTCGCTCCACCATACGGAGAACTGCTCCTCGTCGTTGACGACCACGAGCATCGGGGAATCGGTCATGTCATCTTTCCCAGGGGTTCGTTGAGGGGGACGGCTCCCGGCCCCCGCCCTCGGCCAGGCGGGGACAGCCGGGCCAGCCGGCCGGATCGGCCGGAGGCGCCGCGCACAGGACGTAGTGATGAGGGGCGAGCACGTCGGTCCGGCCGGTCGCGGCGCGCATGAAGGCGGTGTGGACGGCCTCGGGCGTGTCCAGCCCGGGACGCGCGAGGAGGTACCCGGTCAGCCGGGGCGCCCCGCCGTCGCCGTCCTCCAGCGCGACCGCGGCCGCGTCGGTGCCGCACACCCGGCGCAGCAGCGCCTCGGTCTCCGGCAGGCTCACCCAGTCGTGGCCGATCGCCGTCCACCCGGCGGGGCGCGGCACCGGGTCCAGGCTCGCGATCTTCGCGACCTGGTCCAGCAGCACCTCCTCCGAGACGGCCCGGACCAGCAACTCCTCCAGGCCGGTGAGCATCCGCTCGGCGACGCCTCCGGGCAGGAAGGCCGTGTCCACCAGCACGTAGAACTCGCAGGTGGACGGGGCGGGACCGGTGGCGAAGAAGATCCTCGCCTTGACCGCGGGGTAGGCCCCGACGAAGAAGGTCCTGGTCCGGCCGCGCAGCGCGGCGAGCGCCGCGGCGTCCTCCGGATCGACCCGCGGCAGGCCCTGCCAGCGGCCGCCCTGCCTGACGTCGTTGAAGAAGGCGTCCAGGTCGATGTCGGCGCCGCGTCGCCACGCCTCGGCCTCCCACGCGGCCAGCACGAGCGCGGGCTCGTAGTGCCCGTTCCGGTACGTCGCCATGGTCCTGCGATGTCCGTGCCGCAGCGCGCCGGCGAACGTGCCGTCCCCGAGGTCGACGACGCACAGCCCGTCCTGGGCGGCGGGCCCGGCCATCGCCTCCATCCCCGGGTGGTGCCGGTTCGACACGATGAGCTGCAGCGCCGCCGTACGATGCCCGGTCACGGCGCTGAGCAGGGCGGCACTGGCGACCGTGAGCACGCTGGAGGTCGTCACACCGTGCCGGGCCGCGAGCGCCTCGGCGGCGACGGCCGCCGCCGGGGAGTCCATCCCGTGCCGGACGAAGCGCGGCTCCTCGGGTTCCCTCATCGGGAAGTCGAACATCGAACGCGGCGCGGACGCCAGGCCGGTCCGCCAGTGCCGCAGCGCCTGGCCGCCGGGCGGCGGGTCCGACCCCTCGAAGGCGGCCTGGTCGAGCGGCTGCCAGTCCGGGCCGGGCAGGTCCTCCCCGGCGACCAGCCGCGGCCACTCCGCGGCCACCGTGTTCAGCGACCAGCCGTCGAGCGCGAGATGGGACAGCGCGAGCGCGAGCGCGCGCGGCCGGCCCCGCTGGCAGACGACCGCGCACCGGATCGGCAGCTCGGCCGCGTAGTCGAACCCGGTCGCGGCCAGCTCGGCGGCCAGCGCCTTGGCCGCGCTCATCGGCTTGGCCGCCGCCTCGTACACGCCGACCGTGAGCCGGCCCTCCCGGCTCACCCGCTGACTGGTGCTCTCCCCGTCCCGGACGAACGCCGTGCGCAGCGTCTCGTGCCGCTCGACGAGGCGGCCAACGGCGCGCAGCACGGCGTCCACGTCGGCCGCGCCGGTCACCGGCAGGGTCCAGGGCAGGTTGAAGTAGGGGTCGCCGTCGTCCAGCCACTGGGTGGAACGCCAGATCCCCTGCTGGCCCCAGGTCAGCGCGGCCTGCCCGCCCCGGGCGCCGCGGAACTCCACGGTGCGCGGCGGCAGCGCCGTGAGACCGGACGCCTCCACCGCCGGCGGACCCGCGGTCACTTCCGCTGCCCCGCGATGTGCTCGACCAGGCCGTCGAGCGTGTCGATGTGGCCGCCGTCCAGGTCGACGTCGCAGTCGAACTCGGTCTCCAGCAGGTCGATCAGCCGGAGATAGGCGATCGAGGTGAGGCCGAGCGCGGGCAGGCTGCAGTCCGCCGCCAGGATGTCCGCGACGGCAAGGTCGCCGCCGCTCGCCTTCGACACCAGCTCGGCCACGCGCTCCCTCAGCATGCCTCCTCCCGCAGGCGGGCGACCTCCGCCGCGATCCCGGCGATCGTCGGCTCGTCGAAGAACACGTCGAAGGACAGCTCCACGTCCATCCGCTCACGCACCTTGGCGATGATCTGGGTGATCGACAGCGAGTGCCCGCCGAGGTCGAACAGGTCCTCGTCCGGGCCGATCTCCGGCATGGCGAGCACCTCGCGCCAGATCTCCCCCACCTCCGCGAGATACGGCACCGCGTCCGCCTCGCCGCCGCGGGTCGATGGGGACGACTCCTCGGACCGGGCGAAGGACGGCTCAACCGGGGACGGCAGCGGCAGGCCGGCCAGGCCGGCATCGGGAGCGGCGGCCACCGCGCGCAGCAGGGAGAGCAGGTCCCCGGCGACGGTCTCGCAGCCGGACCGGCTCAGGACGAGCGGGTTGAACTGCAGCCGGGCGGCGGCGCCGTCCGGCGCGTCCACCACCTGGAGGTGCAGCGTGCCGCGCACCGCGCCGTTGAAGGACATCCAGTCCACCGACGCCGCCACGCCGGGGAACTCCGGCGCGCCCCCGTCCCGCCCGCGGTAGCTGACCGACACCGGCGTCAGCGCGGTGCGGGGGCTGACGCCGCCGACGGCACGCGCGAGCGGCACCTGCCGGAACCGGTAGACGGCCCGCAACTCCTCGCGCAGGGACCGCGCGAACTCGGCGAACGTCCCGGCCGGGGCGGGAGCCGCCACCGGCAGCTCGTTCACGAAGGGGCCGATGTGGCCCTGCGTCTCCTCGGTCCTGGTCGACAGGTCGACGGCCACCGCCGTGCCCTCGTTGCCGTACGCCGCGAGCAGGGTGTGCACCGCGGCGAGCACCAGCTCGAACCGGGTGACGCCCATCTTGTCCGCGGCGACCGCGAGGTCGGCGGGGAGCGCGAAGTCGACGGCCTCGCCGGCCGCGGCGCGGGTCGAGATCCCGGACAGCCCGGGGAGGCGCAGGTCCTGCCGGTCCCGCCAGCGGTCGCGCCAGAACTCGGCGGCGTCGCCGAGCAGCTCGGCCACCCGGGCGTTCTCCCGCTCGACGGCCTCGCCGTACGTCGTGGCAAGGGCCGGCGACGGCAGCCCGGCGTAGGCGCCGGCGAGGCCGCGCACCAGGATGTCCTTCGACATGCCGTCGAAGACGGCGTGGTGGGCGACGACGACGAGCAGGTGCCGCTCCGGCGCGAGCCGGAAGACCGTGAACCGGGCCGTCGGCCCGGTCCGCAGGTCCAGGGCGAGGGACGCCTCGCGCTCGACCAGCTCGCGGGGCTCACGGCCGGAGGCGTCCTCGAAGCCGACGGGCGGCGGCACGGCGGCCGGCACCAGGCGCAGCACGCCGTCCCGCTCGGCCAGTGCCGCGCCCAGCTGCGGGTGCGCGCGGACCACGTCGTGGCAGGCGGCCAGCAGCCGGTCCACGTCCAGAGGGCCGTCGAACCGGATGGCCAGCGGCATGTGGTACACGCGGCCCCCGCAGCCCATCTGCTCCGTTATCCACATGCCGTGCTGAGCGAGGGACGCCTGCTCCCCCTCGTCTATGCGCGTGAGTGACATCTCACTTGCCTTCCGTGCTGATCACTGAGTCGCCCAGCAGCGCGGGCAGCTCCTTCTTGATGACCTTTCCTGACTGGTTCCTGGGCAGGCTGTCGACCACGAGGACCCGTTCGGGAAGCTCGTGCCAGGCCAGCCGGTCCATCAGGAAGGCGCGCACCTCACTCGCGACGAGCCCCGGCGACCTGGGCACGACCGCGGCGCCCAGCACGGAGCCCAGCACCGGGTGCGGGAGCCCGAACACGGCCGCCTCCGCGACCAGCGGGTGCTCGTGCAGCGCGGCCTCCACCTGCAGGGTGGACACCTTGAACGCCCCGGTCTTGACCACGTCGCTCTCCCGGTCGACCAGGTAGAGGTAGCCGTCGGCGTCCACGTATCCGACGTCGCCCATGCGCACCCAGCCGTCGCGGAACGACCTGGCGCTGGCCTCGGCGTCGCCGTAGTAGGACCGGGTGGCGGTGGGCGAGCGCATCCACACCTCGCCGGTCTCCCCGGGCGGGAGGGGGGTGCCCTCCTCGTCGGTGATGCGCAGCGAGCCGCCGAACGCGGGCCGCCCCAGCGCGGCCGGCCGCGTACGGTCGTAGATCATGATCGTCTGGGCGGGGGCGGCCTCGGTGGACGTGTAGTAGTTCGTCACGGTCGCGTTCGGGAAGGCCGCCGACAGACGCTCCGACACGGCGGGCGGGAGCGCGGCCGCCGCCGACCCCAGCAGCACCACGCTGGACATGTCGTGCCGCTCGTGCAGCCCGGCGTCGAGCAGCTCGATCGCCATGGAGGGCACCAGGAACACGGTGCCGGGACGGTAGGTCTCGATCAGCCGGGCGAACCGGCCGGGCGTGAACCTCGCCGGGGTCAGCACCGCCGGCCGGGCGTCCAGCGCGTTGACCAGCATGGTCTGGCCGGCGTTGGTGCCGATCGGGAACGCGTGCAGCAGGTGACGCGAGTGGGCGAACCTGCGGTGCTTGGGCTGCGTGACGCACCCGTAGGCCAGGTTGGCGTGGGTCGCGCCGACCCCCTTGGGCCGCCCGGTCGTGCCGGAGGTGTAGAGGATCTGCGCCAGGTCCCCGGGCCGCACCCGCGGTCCCTCCGGCGCCGTCCCCGGCTCGAAGCCGGCCTCCAGCTCCGCCGGGGTCGCGGTCCACGGCGCCTCCGCCGGCGCCGCGAGGTCCCGGCCGAGCAGCACCGCCGTCGCCGAGCAGTGCTCGATCATGTACCGCAGCTCGGCCGGCGCCAGCCGGTCCGACATCGGCACGGCCACCGCGCCCGCCTTCAGCACTCCGAAGAAGGCCACGGCGAAGTCGATCCAGTCACGGCTGCCGAAGTGCAGCGCCACCCGGTCGCCCGGGGTGACCCCGCGGCCCGCCAGCCCGGCGGCGAGCGCCGCCGACCTGCGCTCCCAGTCCGCGAAGGTGAGCGTGCCGTGCCCCTCCACGATCATCGCCACGCCGTCGGGTTCCTGCCCCGCGCGCAGCCGCAGCAGCTCCGGCAGGGTGAGCGCGGGCACTCCCCGTGTCCTCGTCGCCCCCGTCATGCGTGCTCCTTCTCGGGTTCGCGAGCCGCCCGTGTGTCCGCCCGTGTGTCCGCCCGTGTGCCTGCTTGTGTGTCCGCCCGGGCGGCCGCGACGCGCTCGGTCAGGGCCTGGTAGCCGACGACGTCGTCGGGCAGGGCGTCGGGCACGTCGGCGTCGAACCGGCGCAGCACCCGCACCCGCATGCCGACCAGGGCGATGACGGCGATCGCCAGCGCGAAGCAGGCGTACATGAAGCCGAGCCCTCGGCCGGGGCCGGTGCCGAGCACCACCCCCACCGTGCCGGCGAGCGGCCCGTCCGCGGCGAGCAGCGGCTCGAAGACCTGCGCGCCGTACGGCGCGACCAGGCCGAATCCGATGGGCAGCGTGGACCAGGCGACCAGCGTGTTCAGCGCGATGACCCGGCCGTGGAACCGCTGCGGCACCTTGACCTGGATGATCGTGGCGTAGACGCCGTTCAGCAGGGTGAGGCACAGCGACATGCCGAACGCGCCGACGGCGATGAGGAACAGGTCCTGGTACAGCCCGGTCAGCAGGCAGAACACCGACAGGGCGAGCGTGGACAGCAGCACGCCGTACAACCGCCTGCGCCGCGGGCCGCCCCAGGCCGCCATCGCCAGGCCGCCGAGGAAGGCGCCGAGCCCGCCCGCGAACGACACCCGGCCGACCTCGGCCAGCGTCGCGAACGACAGCACCAGCGGCGAGATCATCATGAACAGCGGGGACAGGAAGACGTTCAGCACCGCGAAGTAGAACAGCATCGCGCGGAAGCCCCGGTTGCCCCAGGAGTGGCGGATGCCGCCCAGCATCTCGGCGAGCACGCTCTCCCGCCGCTTCCACGCCATCGTCGCCGGGAAGCGGATCAGCACGATGGTGAGCGTCGCGACGACGTAGCTGGCCACGTCGATGACGAGGATGCCCTCCAGCCCGATCGTCGCCATCAGCCCGACCGCGATCAGCGGCACGATGAGCTGCGCGGTGCCGGTGGCCATCTGGACGACGCCGTTGGCGTGCCCGAGGAACCGTTTCGGCACGAGCTGCGGGATCGCCGACGTGTACGCCAGCCGTTGGAAGGTGAGCGCGACCGACAGGCAGACCAGCAGCGGATAGATGTGCCAGACCTGCAGGTTGCCGGTCCACAGCAGCAGTCCCAGCACGAGCTGGGTGCCGCCGGCGGCCGCGTCTCCGGCGATCATGACCTTGCGCCGGTCGAACCGGTCGACGATGGCGCCGGCCAGCGGGGCGACGAGCATGCCGGGCAGCAGCCCGAGCACGGAGAACAGCGCGAACCGGGCGAGCGAGCCCGTGGTCAGGTAGATCCACAGCGGGATGGCGAACTCGGTCAGCGCGGAGCCGGTGATCGAGACGAGCTGCCCGGCCGCGACGAGGAGGAAGCGCCGCATGCTGGGCGGCGGGCCGACGCGCACCTGCGCGCCCGCGGGGCCGTCCGGGCCGACCGGGTCGTCCTGCGCCGCGCCCGCGCCGGGTCCGGTTCCGGTCCCGGTCCCGGCGGACCGGCTGGAGACGCCCTGCAGCCACCAGGTGCGGGTCTCGTCCCGTTCCATCCCCTCCGTACGCCCGGAGGCGAGGGCGGCGTGGGTGCCGGTGACGATCTCGGCCAGCTCGTCGCTGCGGTACCGCAGGAAGAAGTGCCCGGCCTCGTCGAGGACGACGCACGCCGTGTCATCCGACAGGCAATGCCACTCCTTGTAACGTTCCTGGTAGAACTCCGCCGCCGGGTCGCGTTCGCCGACCACGGAGATCACCGGCGCGCGCAGCGCCGGGCCGCCGCCCTCCTCGAAGATCCGGGTGAAGTAGCGCTCGGCGGCGCGGGTGCCCTCACGGCGGTTGCGCACGATGAGCTTGACCTGCTCCCGGCCGAGGTCCTCCACGTCGAGCCCGGCCGCGGTCAGGGCGTTGACCCGCTGCTGGTCGCTGGTGAGGCGGTCGAAGAAGGTCCCGAGCCAGTTCAGGCCGCGGCCCGGGCGGGCGAAGGGGAACACGCCGCCGAGATACAGCGCGTCCACCGTGCGGCCGTCCGCCTCCAGCTTGCGGGCGATCTCCGCGGACAGCATGACGCCGAGGCCGCAGTGGCCGTACAGCACCAGCGAGCCGCCGTTCCTGTCCATGATCTCGCAGATCTCGGCCACGCAGTCGGCGACGACCTCGTCGAACGGCCGGGCCACCTCGCCCAGCTCGTGGCCGGGCACGGCGACCGAGTAGAGCGCCCAGTCGTCCGGCAGCGCGTCCGCGAGCGGCTGGTAGACGACCGCGCTCCCCCCGCCGTACGGCACGCACACCAGGGTGGTGGTGGCCCGCCGGGCGGGGGTGAGCCGGTGCAGCAGCGAGCGCGGCACGTCCCCCTCGGCCGTGAGCAGCCGGGCCAGCTCGCGGACGGTGCGGTGCTTGAAGACGTCGAGCACCGTGATCTGCCGGTCCGGATGCGCCTTGCGCAGCCGGGCGATGACGCGCATCGCCAGCAGCGAGTGGCCGCCCAGGGCGAAGAAGTCGTCGAGCGCCCCCACGCGCTCGACTTCCAGCACCTCCGCCCAGACGCGGGCCACGTCCTCCTCGGCGCCGGGCGCCGGGGCGACGTACTCGGCCGCCGCCACGTCGGCCTCCGGCTCGGGCAGCCGCGAGCGGTCCACCTTGCCGTGCGACTTGAGCGGCAGCTCGTCGAGCCAGGCGTACCGCGAGGGGACCATGTACGCGGGCAGCCGGTCGGCCAGCCACGCGCGGACCTCCGCGGTCTCCCCGGCCTCCCCGCCGGCGGGGACGAGGTAGGCGACGAGCTGCTCGCCGCGCGGCTCGACCACCGCCTGGGCGACGTCCGGATGGTCGGCCAGCACCGACTCGACCTCGCCGAGCTCGACCCGGTAGCCGCGGATCTTCACCTGCAGGTCGCGGCGGCCGAGGAACTCCAGGTCGCCGGTGCCGGACCACCGGCCGAGGTCGCCGGTGCGGTACATGCGCGACCCGGGCGGGCCGTACGGGTCGGGGACGAACCGGTCCGCGGTCAGGCCGGGCCGGTTCAGGTAGCCCCGCGCCAGCCGGTCGCCGCCGAGGTAGATCTCCCCCGGCACCCCGGCGGGCACCGGCCGCAACCGCTCGTCCAGCACGTACGCCCGCGCCCCGGGCAGCGGCGAGCCGATCGGCAGGCTCACGCTCGCCTCGGCCGGGCCGTCGGGAGCGGGCAGCCGGGCGACGTCGTAGGTGGTCACGCCCACGGTGGCCTCGGTCGGCCCGTAGTGGTTGACGACCCGGCAGCGGCCCAGCGCCGCGAGCTCGGCGGCCCAGCCGCGCGGGGCCGCCTCGCCGCCCAGCAGCAGCAGCTTCCTGGGCAGCAGGTCGTCCGGCCCGGCGTCCGCGAGCAGAGCGGCGAGGTGCGACGGCGTGATCTTGAGGTAGTCGATCCCGGTCCGCCGGAAGATCTCCGCCAGTTCGGGACCGGCGGTGCGCGAGGGCACCAGATGCAGGGTGCCGCCGGTCATCAGGCACAGGTAGAAGACCGTGACGCCGAAGTCGAAGGCGAGTGACTGGAGCAGGGCGAAGGACGAGCCCGGCTCCACGCCCAGCCGCTCCCGCACCCCGGCGAGGTAGACCATCACCTCGTGGTGCTGCACCGCGACGCCCTTGGGCCGCCCGGTGGTGCCGGAGGTGTAGATCACGTACGCGAGGTCGCCCGGCGCCGCGGACTCCCAGGGGTCAACCGGCTCCGGCGCGTCCTCCCCAAGGTGCACGGCGGTGATGTCGTCCGGGAGCCGGTCGTGCAGGTCCGGGCTGGTCACGACGATCGACGCCCCGGCGTCGGCCAGCACGTACTCGAGCCGGCCGCGCGGATGCTCCGGGTCGAGCGGCAGGTAGGCCGCGCCCGCCTTGAGCACGCCGAGCACCGCGACCGCGAGCCCGGTGGACTGCTCCAGGCAGATCGCCACGCGGTCGTCGCGCCGCACGCCCAGCCCGCGCAGCCGCCGGGCGAGCCGGTCGGCCGCGGCGTCCAGCTCGGCGTAGGTGAGGGCGTCGCCGCCGCAGGCGACGGCGGTCGCGGACGGGGTGCGGGCCGCCTGGGCGGCGATCACCTCGTGTAGCGCCGGCGCCCCGCCGAACGCGTCCGCGTCGGGCGCCCCGGCCTCGGGCCCCGCTCCCGCGAACCCGAGCACGCGGCCGCGCTCGGCCGCCGGGAGCAGCTCGAGGTCCGACACCCGCGCGTGGGGGTCGGCGACGATCGACCTGAGCAGGTTCTCGAAGCACTCCGCCAGGCGCGCGATCGTGGCCGGCCGGAACAGCTCGGTGCGGTAGGTGAGGTTGCCCACCAGGCCGTCGCCCTGGTCCATCAGGTACAGCGCGAGGTCGAACCGGCTGGCGGTGACCTCGAACGGGTAGGCCGCCATGGCCAGGCCCTGGGTCCGCAGCGGGGCCGACCGGTAGTTCTGCAGCGCGAACATCACCTGGAACACCGGCGACCTGCTCACGTCGCGCTCGACGCCGAGCTCGCCGACCAGCCGGTCGAAGGGCAGCTCCTGGTGCGTGTAGGCGTCCAGCGCCGTCTCGCGCACCCGGCCGAGCAGCTCGGTGAAGGTCGGGTCGCCGGACAGGTCGGCCCGCATCGGCAGCGAGTTGATGAAGAGCCCGACCACCCGCTCCAGCTCCGGCAGGTCGCGTCCCGAGACGGGCGACCCGACCGCGAAGTCGTCCTGGCCGGAGTAACGCCCGAGGAGCACCTGGAAGGCGGCCAGCAGCGTCATGTACAGCGTCGCGCCGTTCGCCCCGCCCAGCTCCGTGAGCGCGTCCACCAGCTCCCGGTCCAGCGCGACGTCGTGGGCGGCGCCCGCCGATCCCTGCTCCGGCGGGCGCGGCAGGTCGGTCGGCAGCTCCAGCGGCGGCAGCCCGGCCAGCCGCTCCCGCCAGTAGCGGATGTCGTCCTCGTGGGTCCGCCCGCGCTCCCACAGGGCGTAGTCGCCGTACTGCACGGGCGGCGCGGCGAGACCGGCGTCGGTCCCGGTCCGGTACGCCTCGTGCAGGGCGAGCAGCTCCTCCATCACGATGTCGCACGACCAGCCGTCGGTGACGGCGTGGTGCATGGTCAGGAGCAGCACGTGCTCGCGGGCGCCGAGCCGGACCAGGAGCACCCGCAGCAGCGGGCCGGTCGCCAGGTCGAACGGCCGGGCCAGCTCCTCCTGCACGGACTCCCGCGCGGTGGCGGCGTCGTCGGACACCCGCAGCTCGACCAGCCGCAGCTCCACCAGGGGCTCGTCGTCCAGCACGATCTCCGGCGTCCCGTCGTCGGTGGTGACGAACCGGGTGCGGAGGCTCTCGTGGCGCCTGGCGACCTCGGCGAGGGCGCGCTCCAGGGCCGCGTGGTCGATCTCGCCGCCCTCCAGCCGGACGGCGAAGGCAACGGTGTAGGCGGTGGTGCCCGGGGCGTACTGCTCCAGGAACCACAGGCGCTCCTGCGCGTGCGAAAGCGGCGGGTGGGTGCCGGCCGGCCGCGGCGGCACGGTGACCCTCGCGGCTTTCCCGGCCCTGAGCCGCTGCGCCAGCAACGCCTGTTTGGCCGGTGAGAGGCCGGTCCGGGTCACGACGCCGGCACCTCGGTTGAAATTTGCATTAAGAACATGGCATTCCTTTGTGCGCTCTGCGCCCCGGTCGCCGGCGAATCGATGCGAAGACGCGGGCGGCCAACGACCCGGCGGCGGAATCACCGCCGGTGAGCTTCCTGCCTGGTGCCTGGCGCGACACGGATTCCAATGCCGCTCGCGCCGGTAACCCCCATTTCGGACGCATGAGTGGGAACGCTCCCACGGCAGTGGAGGCTAGGGATCTGGACTTTCATTCGTCAAGTGTCATGGAAGTTTCTGTCCGTTATTAGCCCCAAGGCGGGGAATGTGAGGATATTGCCGCAGATCACAGACAATGTGGTCACACTGCCCCAAATCGTCCGTATGGCCAGGCATTGACAAGGCCACTTACCGGACCTACGCTCCGTGGGAGCGCTCCCAATATGGGTGCTCCTGTCCCTGGCAGCGAAGCCCGGCGTCGAGCGCGCCCTCGACCAGAGACGCACCAGGAGCCGACCACTTGTGACCGTCACCGCTGCACCGGCCCGGAGCCCGCTGTATGCCCTCGACGACGGGGATCTCCGCTCACTCCTCCTGATCCGGCACTTCGAACGCGCCCTGCTCCACCTGTTCGAGCAGGGCGTGCTGAGCGGCACCACCCACACCTGCCTCGGACAGGAGTACATCCCGGTCGCGCTGTCGGCCCTGCTCCGCGACGCCGACTTCGTGTTCAGCAACCACCGGGGGCACGGCCACTTCCTCGCCCGCCATCCCGACCCGCACGGCCTGCTCGCCGAGATCATGGGGCGGGAGGGCGCGCTGTGCGGGGGCGTCGGCGGCAGCCAGCACATCTACCACCGGCGTTTCCTGTCCACGGGCGTGCAGGGCGAGAGCCTGCCCGTGGCGACCGGGGTGGCCCTGAAACTGGCCGGCACGGGTGCGCTGGCCTGCGCGTACATCGGTGACGGCACCTGGGGCGAGGGCGCCGTCTACGAGGCGCTGAACATGGCGTCCCTCTGGAGGGTGCCGCTGCTGGTCGTGGTCGAGCACAACGGCATCGCCCAGTCGACCCCCACGTCCGCGCAGATGGCGGGCACGATCGCCGCCCGGGCGGCGGCCTTCGGCGTCCGCCACCACCACGTCTCGTCCACCGACGCCGGTGAGATCAGGCAGATCCTCGCCCCGCTGATCGACGCCGTGCGGACCGAACCGTCCCCGCTGGTGGTGGAGTTCGCCACGCACCGCCTCGGGCCCCACAGCAAGGGCGACGACACCCGGCCGCCGGAGGAGATCCGCCGGGCCGCGGAGTCCGACTGGTACGACCGGTACGCCGAGGCCGATCCCGAGCGGTTCGCCCGGATCGACCGGGAGCAGCGGGAGCTCGTCGAGCGGGTGGTCGCCGAGGTCTCCGCCCGCCCCCACGCACGGCCGGGGGGAGCGGCGTGACCAGGGTCTCCGAGCATCTCAACCAGGCGCTGCACGACCTGATGGAGTCCGACCCCTCGGTCCATCTGCTGGGCGAGGACGTCGGCGACCCGTACGGCGGCGCGTTCAAGGTCACCCGGGGACTGTCGGGCCGGTTCGGCTCGCGGGTGAGGTCCACGCCGCTGAGCGAGGGCGCGATCGCCGGGGTCGGGGCCGGGCTGGCCCTGGCCGGCGACAAGGCCATCGTCGAGATCATGTTCGCCGACTTCGTGGCGCTGGCGTTCGATCAGATCACCAACTTCGCCGCCAAGTCCACCTCGATGTACGGCAGGCCGGTGCCGGTGCCGCTCGTGGTGCGCTGCCCCACGGGCGGCAACCGCGGCTACGGCCCGACCCACAGCCAGAACCCGCAGAAGCACTTCATCGGCGTGCCGGGGCTGTCCCTGTTCGAGATGACGCCGTTCCACGACGCGGGCGAGCTGTTCGCCCGGATGTTCGGCCTCGGGCGGCCCTGCCTGTTCTTCGAGGACAAGGTCCTGTACACGCGGCAGATGCACCGCGTCGACGACCTGTTCCGGTACGAGCTGGTGGACGACGTGGCGCGGGTGTACCTGGACGGCGCGGGCCGGCCCGACTGCACGCTGGTCACCCACGGCGGGCTCGTCCACCGGACGCTCGACGCCATGCGGGCGCTGCTCCTGGAGGACGAGCTGGTCTGCGAACTGCTGGTGCCCGCCCAGCTCTACCCCGTGCCCCGTCTGCCGGGGCTGGAGGACGCGCCGCACGTCTGCGTCGTCGACGACGGGACCGAGGGCGGCACCTGGGCGGCCGAGGTGGCCACGGCGCTCTACCCGCGCCTGTGGGACCGCCTGCGCCGCCCGATCACGCTTGTCAACTCGGCGGACCGGGTGATCCCCGCCGCCCCCCATCTGGAACGCGAGGTGCTCGTGCAGGCCGACAGCATCCGGGCCGCGGTGAGGGAGGCGCTGTCGTGACCGAGTTCCGCGTACCCAAGCTCAACAACAACGACACGTCGTACATCCTCGTCGAGTGGCTGGCCGGGGACGGGCAGCAGGTGCGGGACGGCGAGCCGATCGTGCTGCTGGAGACGTCCAAGGCGACGGAGGAGGTCGAGGCCCCGGCGGACGGCGTCCTGCGGCGGCTGGTCGCCGAGGGGGCCGAGTGCGAGCCGGGGCAGGTGATCGCCCGCCTGCTCGGGAGCGCGGACGAGCCCGTCCGGGAGGCCGCCGGGCAGACCACGGACGGGAACCCGCACGGAACGGACACTCCCGCCCCTCCCGGCGACGCCGCCGGCGTGGTCGTCACGGGGCCCGCGCGCGACCTGATCGAGGCGCACGGCATCGCCATGGAGCGGGTGTACGCCCTCGGCCGGAAGGTGATCAGGCGCAGCGACGTCGAGGAACTCCTCGGCGGGCAGGAGCCCTCCCCCGCCGCGGACGACGCCCCGGCAGCCGGCGACGACGCACAGTGGATCACGCTGTCGCGGGCGCAGCAGCGGACGGCCGAGGTCGTCGAGCGGTCCCGGCGCGAGATCCCGGCGGCCTTCACGGCGATGAACGTCGACGTGACCGAGGTCCTGTCGCTCGCCCGCGACCTCACCCGCAAGCTGCGCGCCCTGGTCGGCCTGCCCGAGATGGTGGTGAAGGCGACCGGCGGGCTGCTCGACCGCTTCCCGATGTTCTTCGCGGAGCCCGGCTCGGACACGCGGGGCCCCGGCTTGCGGGCGAGAAGGGCCGTCACCGCGGACGTGGGCGTGACGGTCGACGTGGGCCAGGGGCTGTTCATCCCGGTCGTCCGCGACGCCGGCAACCGGACGCTCGCCGAGATCGCCGCCGACCTGGCCGGCTTCCGCACGACCGCGCTCAGCGGGTCGTTCCGGGAACGCGATCTGCGGGGCGGCGCCATCACGCTCACCCTGCACACGCACGACGGCATCGTGTTCGCCGTCCCCATCGTCTTCCCCGGCCAGACGTGCGCGCTGTCGCTGACCGCGCCGCGCTCGGAGGTCGTCCAAGACGGCACGGGCTTCGCCGTACGCAAGACCGCCACACTGGGCCTCGCATACGACCACCGTTACATCAACGGCCGCGATGCCGCGGAGTTCCTGCGCGAGCTCCGCACGGCGCTCGAATCACCCGCGCGTTTCCTCACTGAGAATGGATGAAGCCATGAACTCACCCGCACGGTTTCCGGCCGACTTCGTCTGGGGCGCGTCCACCGCGGCCTACCAGATCGAGGGCGCGACCACGGAGGACGGCCGCGGGCCCTCGGTGTGGGACACGTTCTGCGCGGTCCCCGGCAACGTACGCGACGGTGACAGCGGCGAGCACGCCGCCGACCACTACCACCGTTACGACGAGGACCTGGACCTGATCGCCGATCTGGGCCTGGGCAGCTACCGCTTCTCCATCGCCTGGCCGCGGATCCAGCCGACCGGATCGGGCAAGCCCAACCAGAAGGGCATCGACTTCTACCGCCGGCTCGTCGACGGGCTGGCCGAGCGCGGCGTCCGGCCGATGGCCACGCTCTTCCACTGGGACCTGCCGCAGGAGCTGCAGGACCGGGGAGGCTGGGAGAACCGGGACACGGCCGAGCGCTTCGCCGAGTACGCCGAGATCTGCTACGACGCCCTGGAGATCAGGGACTGGCTGACGATCAACGAGCCCAAGACGGTGGTCGACTGCGGCTACCGGTTCGGCCAGCACGCGCCGGGCTTCAAGGACGACGCGCGCGCGTTCGTCGCCTGCCACCACCTGCTGCTCGCGCACGGCCTCGCCTCCCGCGTGCTGCACGAGCGGCACCCGGGCCGCCGCATCGGGCCCGCGCTCAACCTGCACCCCACCTACCCGGCCGACGACACGCCGGAGGCGCGCGAGGCGGCCCGCCACCAGGACGGGCTGGAGAACCGGCTCTACCTCGATCCCGTCTTCAAGGGCAGCTACCCCGAGGACACGCTGCGCTGGATCTCCGAGCGCGGCCCGATGGCCGACCACATCCTGGACGGGGACCTCGGGATCATCAGCGAGCCCATCGACGTCCTGGGGGTGCAGTACTACACCCCGGTCTTCGTGGACGGCAAGGGCGAGCGGGTCTTCCTGCACGAGCGGGCCCAGGCCGAGTGGCTGGAGATCTACCCCGAGGGCCTGCACGACATCCTCGTCCGGGTGCAGCGGGACTACCCCGGCGTGCCGATGGTCATCACCGAGAACGGCCTGGCCACCGTGGACGGGGTCGACGCCGACGGCCGCGTCCGCGACGACCGGCGGATCGCGTACCTGCGCGGCCACCTGAGCGCCGTGCACCGCGCGATGGAGGAGGGCGCGCAGGTCGAGGGCTACCACGTGTGGTCGCTGCTCGACAACTTCGAGTGGGCCGAGGGATACAGCCAGCGATTCGGCATCGTGCACGTCGACTACGCGACGCAGAAGCGCACCCCCAAGGACAGCGCGCTCTGGTACCGCGACGTCGTGAAGAGCGGCGAGCTGCGCTGACGCCCGGCCCGGCCCCGCCGGGCCGGGCCCGCCTTCCGCCGCCTGGAGCGGCTCCTCCCGGCCTCCCGCACGCCCCCGGCGTGCGGGAGGCCGGTCCTTCGCCATGCCCTCGCGCAGCGACGTCTCCGCGCGTGTAAGTTTCAGCACGGACCGGTGGGCGGTCGCCCATGCACGTGCACGTGAGATGCGGTCTGCGGCAAATCGGTGCCGTTATACCGATCTACGCGATAATCCTGAGATTAAGTTGACGCGTCCGACGAAAAGACTTAGCTTTACCGGTTATGGGAGCGCTCCCACCACTGGTCCACCCCGCTTGGATCAAGGGCGATGAGCTGGGATAAGGTCCCTGCATACCGTCAGATGACCCACTTCTTGACGACGCGTCAGCGAGAGGACTCCCCCGTGCCCGATTACACGATTAGCGGCGGCGGTTACCAGGCCACGATCAGCGAGCGGGGCGGGGCCCTGCGGGCGTTGCGCCACGCGGGCCGCGATCTGGTGACGAGCTGGCCGGAGGGCGGGCCGGTGCCGTACTACAGCGGCACCATCCTCGCGCCCTGGCCGAACCGCGTCGTCGGCGGCACGTACGTCTTCGACGGGCAGCGCCGTCACCTGCCGGTCAACGAGCCCGACCGCGGCCACGCCCTGCACGGCCTGGTCGCCGGCCTCGACTGGAAGTGCGCGGAGCTGCTGTCGGTGGAGGACCACCACGGCCACGTACGGCTGACGCACGTCGTGGAGCCCACCGAGGGCTACCCGCACCGGATCGCCCTGGAGGTGCGGCACTCGGTGTCCGAGGAGGGCCTGTCGACCACGCTGACGGCGCAGAACGTGGGCGAGACGGCGGCGCCGTACGGCTGCGGGCCGCACCCGTGGCTGCTGGCCGGGGAGGACGTCACCGCCTACGAGCTCGGCCTGCCGGCCGGGCGCGTGCTGCTCACCGACGACCTGCTCGCCCCCACCGACCTGGTGGAGGTCGCGGGAACGCCCTACGACTTCCGGACGCCGCGGGTGATCGGGGACACCGCCGTCGACCACGCCTTCGCCGGCGTGACGGAGGGACGCGTGCGCGTGCTCGGGCCCGAGGGCGGGGTGGAGCTCACCTGGGACCCGGCGGTGATGCCGTGGGTCCAGATCTGCACGGGCACGGGGCTCGGCCACAGGGGACTGGCCGTGGAGCCCATGACCTGCCCGCCCGACGCGTTCAACTCGGGCACCGACCTGATCGTTTTGCAGCCGGGGGACAAGCACGAGGCCACGTGGACCATCGCGGTCACCACTCCTACCCGGGAAGACTGAGAAGACTTGATGGACAGCAGGACGAAGAGGCGGTTGTCCCCCGCACAACTCGACGAGGTGGCCCGCGACGCGCTGGGCTGCGGGCTGACCTCGTCGGAGGAGCTCGCCGACGGCTTCGCGAACGCCGTCTGGCGCCTCGGCCTCGACGACGGACGTGAGGTGGTGCTCAAGCTCGGGCCGCCGCCCGACCTGCGGTTGCTGACCTACGAACGGCACCTGCTGCGCACCGAGGCGATGGTCTACCACCTCGCCCAGCCCGTGGGGCTGCCGATGCCCGCCCTGCTCCGGGCGTCGTTCGACGATCCGGTGCTGGGCGGCGACTACCTCATCCTGTCCGCGCTCGACGGCGTGCCGTGGAACCGGACGACGGTCAGCCCCGCGGAGGAGGGCGCGCTGCGCTTCGAGCTCGGCCGCCACCTCGCCCGCCTGCACGCCATCCCGGGCACGGGCGTCTTCGGCTACCCGTACGCCGGGCTGACCGGCCACACGTGGCGGGAGGCGTTCCTCGTCATGATCGGCGCCCTGCTCGACGACGCCGTCCACTACAACACCCGGCTCCCGGCGACCATCGTGGAGATCGTCGGGCTCGTCCACCTGAACGCGCACGTCCTCGACCAGGTCACCACCCCGTCGCTGGTGCACTTCGACCTGTGGCCGGGCAACGTGTTCCTGGACGGCGACAAGCGCGTGCAGGCGCTCATCGACCACGAGAGGGCGTTCTGGGGCGACCCGCTCGCCGACTTCGTCACGCCCACCATCTTCGGCGAACTGCGCGAGGACGATCCGCTGCTCGCGGGCTACCGGCAGGAGGCCGGCCCGGTGCGGCTGGACCACGCCGCCCGCGTGCGCCTCGCTCTCTACCGGGTCTACCTTTACCTGATCATGCTGGTTGAGGACGGCCCGCGGCAGTACCCGGAGGAGGCCTACGCCCCCACCCGGGACCTCACCACGCGGTCACTGGCCGCCTGCCTGGACGTGCTGCGCGCGGGGTCCCGCAACCACGCCCACGTCTGAGGTCACGCCTCCAGCGTGAGGGACTGCGAGCCGCACCCGTTGCCGGTGTGCGGCTCGGAGTCGCCGGTCCCGGCGAGTGCCGCGGGGGCTCCGACGGTCAGCGACGCCACGAGGGACAGGACCATCGCCCCGGCCGCGACGCGCGGCAGGTGGCTGACACGAGCAATCACAGCGGACTCCCGAAGGCCGACTCCATTGATCACAAAATAGCGGTCCCGCATGCGCTCCGGTAGGCCCACTTCGGCCCGGCCCTGGCGGCCCGCCCTTCCGCGTGAGATGATTTCAGCGGGTGATGAATTATGGAGACGACATGTGTGATCGCGGGCGGCGGGCCCGCGGGGGCCATGCTCGCGCTGCTGCTGGCGCGCGCGGGCGTCGACGTCACGCTGCTGGAGAAGCACGCGGACTTCCTGCGGGACTTCCGCGGTGACACCATCCATCCCTCGACCCTCCAGGTGCTGGACGAGATCGGGCTGGCCGAGGCGTTCCACCGGCTGCCGCATCGCAAGGCGTACGTCATGTCGATGCGGACCGACGACGGCGAGGTGCCCATCTCCGACCTGCGGCGCCTGCCGGGCAAGTATCGCTACATCGCCTTCGTCCCGCAGTGGGACTTCCTCGACCTCCTCACCCGCGAGGCGGCCGCGTATCCCAACTTCCACCTGCTGATGAACGCCAAGGTCGTCGATCTCGTACGGCGCGACGGCGCGATCCGGGGCGTGCGCTACCGCGACGAGCGAGGCGAGGAGCACGAGATACGGGCCGTGCTCACGGTCGCCGCCGACGGCCGGCACTCCGACGTGCGGCGCGCGGCCGGGCTGGCGCCGAGGCGGTTCGGCGCGCCCATGGACGTCGTCTGGTTCCGGCTGCCGCGCGCGCAGGGCGATCCCGAGCAGCCGTTCCTGCGGGCGTCGGCCGGGCGGCTCATGGTCGCGATCAACAGGGAGACGTACTGGCAGCTCGCCTACGTCATCCCGAAGGGCGGCTTCGCCGCGCTCGAGGCGGGGGGCGTCGACGGGCTGCGCCGCGACGTGGAACGGCTGCTGCCCTTCCTCGGCGGCAGGACGTCCGAGCTGCACGGCTTCGACGAGACCGGCGTGCTCAGCGTCGAGCTGAACCGGCTCACGCGCTGGCACCTGCCCGGGCTGCTGCTGATCGGCGACGCGGCCCACGCGATGTCGCCGGTCTTCGGCGTCGGGATCAACCTCGCGGTGCAGGACGCGGTCGCGACCGCCAACATCGTCGGGCCGGCCCTGTTGCGCGGCCGGGCCCCCGCCGGGCTGCTCGCGAGGGTGGCGCGGCGCAGGAAGGCGCCC
Source organism: Microbispora sp. ZYX-F-249 (assembly GCF_039649665.1). Lineage (NCBI taxonomy): Bacteria > Bacillati > Actinomycetota > Actinomycetes > Streptosporangiales > Streptosporangiaceae > Microbispora > Microbispora maris. The sequence goes on from NZ_JBDJAW010000027.1 coordinate 38,162, forward strand.
ACGGCCGTCGTCCAGGCCGCGCAGCGGGTGGTGCAGGAACGGATCATCCGGCCGGCCCTCGCCGGTCCGGTGACGCGGATCCCCGACCTCACCCGCGTGCCGGTGGTGCGCTCGCTGCTGCCCCGGTTCATCGGGCTCGGCGTGCTGCCCGAGCATGTGCGGCTTACTGGTCAAGAAAAAAGATCTCAGCAAGTGGACAGGGAGGGGGCCGCACAGGACGCGGTGCAATAACCTTGGTGACCGTGAGCGCATCAAACCCCGACACCTCGCGTGCCCTGGACACCTGGCGTGACCTGCCCGCGGCCCAGCAGCCGGACTGGCCCGACCGCGGCGAGCTGGACAAGGTCGTCGCGGAGCTGGCGTCCCTGCCCCCGCTGGTGTTCGCCGGCGAATGCGACCAGCTCAAGGACAGCATGGCGGCCGTGGCGCGCGGCGAGGCGTTCGTCCTGCAGGGCGGCGACTGCGCCGAGACCTTCGCGGGCGCGACGGCCGAGAACGTGCGCAACAAGCTCAAGACGCTGCTGCAGATGGCGATCGTGCTGACCTACGCGGGCCGCGTCCCGGTCGTCAAGATCGGCCGGCTCGCCGGGCAGTTCGCCAAGCCGCGGTCCAAGCCCACCGAGGTCCGCGACGGCGTCGAGCTGCCGGCCTACCGGGGCGACATGGTCAACGGGTTCGACTTCACCGCCGAGTCCCGCCGTCCCGACCCGAACCGGCTGCTGCGGGCCTACCACTCCTCGGCGAGCACGCTCAACCTCGCGCGGGCCTTCAGCAAGGGCGGCTACGCCGACCTGCGCCAGGTCCACGCGTGGAACCAGGACTTCGTCGCGGAGTCCCCGGCGGGGCGGCGCTACGAGCAGCTGGCGCGGGAGATCGACCAGGCGCTGGCGTTCATGCGGGCCTGCGGGGCCGACCCCGAGGAGTTCCACACCGTCGAGTTCTACTCCTCCCACGAGGCCCTGATCCTCGACTACGACCGGGCGCTCACCCGGATCGACTCCCGTACGGGTCAGCCGTACGACGTGTCGGCGCACATGGTGTGGATCGGCGAGCGCACCCGGCAGCTCGACGGGGCCCACGTCGAGTTCTTCAGCCGCATCCGCAACCCGATCGGCGTGAAGCTCGGCCCGACGACCACGCCGGAAGAGGCCATCGCGCTGATCGACAAGCTCAACCCGGACAACGAGCCCGGGCGGCTCACCTTCATCGCGCGGATGGGCGCGGGCAGGGTCCGCGAGGCGCTGCCGACGCTGGTGGAGAAGGTCAACGCCAGCGGCGCCACCGTGGCCTGGGTGTGCGACCCGATGCACGGCAACACGTTCGAGGCGCCGAGCGGGCACAAGACCCGCCGCCTCGACGACGTGCTGGACGAGGTCGCGGGGTTCTTCGAGGTTCACCACGCGCTCGGCACGCACCCCGGCGGCATCCACATCGAGTTCACCGGCGACGACGTCACCGAGTGCGTGGGCGGCGGGCACGCGATCGTGGAGGAGGATCTGGCGCTGCGCTACGAGACCGCCTGCGACCCCCGCCTCAACCGCGGCCAGTCGCTCGACCTCGCCTTCCGCGTCGCGGAGCTGTACCGCTCGAGCTGACCGGCGCCGTTCCGCGCCTCCGGCTCACCGGCGTCTGATACCGCCGTCGCCCTCCGATCGATCGGACCGGGTGACGGCGGTTTCGTCTGCCGGGCGGACCCTCAGCTGTTCTTGGCCTCCGCCTCGATCTGGGCGCGGATGGCGTCCATGTCGAGCGCGCGCAACTGCCGGATCAGGTCCTCGAGCGCCGGCGCGGGCAGCGCGCCCGGCTGGGCGAACACCACGATGCCGTCACGGATCGCCATGATGGTCGGGATCGCGGTGATCTCGAAGCCCTCCGACAGGGCCGGCTGCGCCTCAGTGTCGATCTTGCCGAAGGTGATGTCCGCGTGCTCCTCGGACGCCTTCTCGAAGATCGGAGCGAAGGACCGGCAGGGGCCGCACCAGGATGCCCAGAAATCGAGCAGTACGATGCCGTTGTCGGCGATGTCGTTGAAGTTCTTCTCGGTTACCTCGATGGTCGCCACGGGCGACTCCTTTCGCTCGGTCTTCAGCGGGCATAACCAGCCGGACAATCCCAGCATTCCATTTCGCGATGCGTATCGCGTGATTGGGCAGGAGACCTTCTTGACGTAGAAGGAGCACCCGGATGACGACTCATGCCGTACGGCCGTCCGATCTGACGGCCCCGAAGGGTCCCGGAGCCCGGATCGCCTCATGGCTGTCGAGCACGGACCACAAGGTGATCGGCAACCTCTACCTGATCACCACGTTCGTCTTCTTCCTCATCGGCGGCCTGCAGGCGCTGATCATCCGGGCGGAGCTCTACGAACCCGGCATGCAGTTCGTCACGCTGCAGCAGTACAACCAGTTGTTCACGCTGCACGGCACCATCATGCTGCTGTTCTTCGCGACGCCGTTGTTCGCCGGATTCGCCAACGCGATCATGCCGCTGCAGATCGGCGCGCCCGACGTGGCCTTCCCCCGGCTGAACATGGCGAGCTACTGGCTGTTCCTGTTCGGCGGCCTGATGGTCCTCGGGTCGTACTTCGCGGGCGGGGCGCCGACGTTCGGCTGGACGGCCTACACACCGCTGTCGACCGCGGCGTACACGCCGCAGCTCGGCGGGGACCTGTGGGTGATGGGCCTGGCCCTGTCCGGCGTCGGGACGATCCTGGGCGCGGTCAACTTCATCACGACGATCATGTGCATGCGGGCTCCCGGCATGACGATGTTCCGGATGCCGATCTTCACGTGGAACGTGTTCTTCACCTCGATCCTCGTGCTGCTGGCCTTCCCGGTGCTCGCCGCCGCGCTGCTGGCCCTGGAGATCGACCGCAAGTTCGGCGCCCACATCTACGACCCGGCGACCGGCGGGCCGCTCATCTGGCAGCACCTGTTCTGGTTCTTCGGCCATCCGGAGGTCTACATCATCGCGCTGCCGTTCTTCGGCATCGTCACCGAGGTGATCCCGGTCTTCAGCCGCAAGCCGCTGTTCGGGTACGTCGGCATGGTGGGCGCGACGGCCGCGATCGCCGGGCTGTCGGTCACCGTGTGGGCGCACCACATGTTCGCCACCGGGCGTGTGCTGCTGCCGTTCTTCTCGCTGATGACGTTTCTGATCGCCGTGCCCACGGGGGTGAAGTTCTTCAACTGGACCGGCACGATGTGGCGCGGCCAGCTGACGTTCGAGACGCCGATGCTGTGGTCGGTGGGCTTCCTCGTGACGTTCCTGCTCGGCGGGCTGACCGGGGTGATCCTGGCGTCGCCGCCGCTGGACTTCCACGTGACCGACACCTACTTCGTGGTCGCCCACTTCCACTACGTGGTCTTCGGGACCGTCGTCTTCGCGATGTTCGCCGGCTTCTACTTCTGGTGGCCGAAGTTCACCGGGAGGATGCTGAACGAGCGGCTCGGGAAGATCCACTTCTGGATGCTGTTCATCGGGTTCCACCTGACGTTCCTCATCCAGCACTGGCTCGGCGCGCAGGGCATGCCGCGGCGGTACGGCGACTACTCTCCCCACGACGGCTTCACCTGGATGCACCAGGTGTCGAGCGCGGGCGCCCTGCTGCTGGGGCTGTCCACCCTGCCCTTCATCTACAACCTCTGGTGGACCCCGCGGCACGGGGAGAAGGTGACGGTGAACGACCCGTGGGGGACCGCCAACTCGCTGGAGTGGGCGACGTCGTGCCCGCCGCCGCGCCACAACTTCGTGTCGATCCCGCCGATCCGCTCCGAGCGGCCCGCCTTCGACCTGCGCTATCCGCGTCTGGGCGGCAAGCCGGGTGAGCCGCCGGAGACCAAGCGGGACTTCGTCGATCCCGACGCGAAATAGACCCGCTCGACGGAAAAGGGGCCCCCGTCGCCGGGGGCCCCTTCGCGTGCGGGTCGTCAGTGCTTGCCGCCGGGCAGGTCGAGCCCGATGAGCAGCGGGTCGTGGTCGGAGGAGCGGAACGCGTCGGGCCGGTACAGGCTCGGCGGGTTGAACTCCAGGTTGTAGTCGAGGATGCGCGGCTCGTCGGCGTTGACGTGCCAGATCGTCGCCCCGGTCACCCGCTTGACCAGCTGCTTGCCGGCCATGGCGTGGTCGAGCTCGCCGGACAGCCCGTCGAACAGGTAGCTGTAGCGCTGGGCCGCGGGGACGAACCGCTTGGACAGGCTGGTCAGGCCGCCCGCCTCCAGCGTGCCGATCGGGTCCTCCTCGCCGTACGCGTTGAGGTCGCCGATCACCAGCGGGTTCGGCAGGTCCATCGAGCCGATGAGGCCGAGCACCGCCTTGGCCTGCCGTACGCGCTCGGCGTTGTAGCAGCCCTGGCCGTCACCCTGGTCGGTGTCGCCCCCGGTCGCCTCCTCGTCGCAGCCCTTCGACTTGAAGTGGTTCACGAGCAGCGTGAACGGCTGCCCGCCGCCCGTCCGGCGGAAGGTCTGGATCAGCGGCGGCCGCCGGAAGACGGGGTCGGTGGACGACAGCGTCTCCCCCACCGGGCGCACCCGCGCCGGCTTGTAGATCGCCGCGACATGGATGAGGTCGGTGCCCGGGTAGGGGTGGGTCAGGGCGGCGTACGTGCCCGCGCCCACCTCGGCGTTCAGGGCGGCGACCAGCGCGTCGAGCGCGGTCCGCCCGTTGTTCTCGACCTCCATGAGCCCGACGACGTCGGCGTCGAGGCCCTTCAGCGTGGCGACGATCTTCTTGAGCTGCCGCTGCTGCTCCTCGGCGGTGTCGGCGCCGCGCGAGTCGAGCGTGGTGAACCAGTTGAGCGTGTTGAGGCTCGCCACGCGGACGTTGCCCCCCACCGGCGCGGGCGCCGGCTTTCTCGGGTTGGTGCGCGTGAACGTGATCGGCTTGGTCGGCTCCAGCCGGTAGGCCCCGAAGCCGTAGCTCAGCACGCCGGTGACGCCCTTCGCGGTGTCCCCGAGCCGGACGACCTCCGGGCTCGTGTACGGGATCGTGGCCGGGTTCTCGGTGTTCGAGCCGTCGTCGATCAGCAGCGACCTGCGGGCGTCCAGCGCGGCGTCCACGCCGGGCCGGTCGGTCGGCTGGAAACGCCTGCCGCCGGCGGCGACCGTCACCTCGCCGAACCTGCCGAGGTTGTAGTGGTCGGTCACGGTCAGCGGCTCGGGGAAGGTCACGAGCACACCCTCGTACGGCTCGAAGGTGGCCCCGGCGGCCCGCGGCAGGTCGTAGGCCTTCGGCGTGATCGTGCCGGTGCCGCACACGTCCACCGCCGTGACCGGGGACAGCTCGGTGAGCCCGTTGAACTCGGTGACCCGGCCGGTGACGAGCACGCGGTCGCCTGCCCTGACGTCCTTGAAGGTCGCCCGGGCGAACGCGAACAGGCCGTCGGAGGTGGCCGGGTCGGCGTCGGGAGTCGCGTCCTGGAAGTAGAAGCCGCTCTGCTGCCCGGTCTCCTGGAAGTCGCCGGTCACGATGCCCTCGACCCGGACGGTCTGCCCCACGAGCGGGGAGGCGTCTGCGCTGCCCTGGACCTCGGCGATCTGCCGGTTCGCCGGCACCTCGCAGGGGTCGGCGGTGGGCGTCGGCGAGGGAGAGGGCGAGGGGGTCGCGGACGGCGACGGGGAGACGGCGCCGCAGGGAGCCGGGGGCGTCGCCGTGTTGCGCGGCGCGGGCGTGCCCGCGGCGAAGTCGGCGGCGTTGTCGTCGGTGTCCGCGCAGCCGCCGCCGGCGCGCACCGCGGCGGTGGCGTTGCTCAGGCCCGGAGCCGCCGCCGTGCCCTCGAAGTAGTTGGCCGTGCCGTACCCGACGAGGTCGGCGATCTGCGCGGTCTGCTCCGGGGCGCAGGGCGAGGATCCGCCGTTGCAGGCCAGGCCCGTGGCCGAGCGGACCAGGGCGACCTTGCCAGCCGTGCCGCTCAGGCTGAGGGTCCCGACGGTGTCGGGGGCCGGGAGCGCGCCGCTCGGCGTCGATCCGGCGGACAGCTGCACGAGGTGGTACTGACCGGGGGCGAGCGCGCCCGACAGGTTCTGCTTCTGGGAGCCGAACAGGCCGGTCCCGGTGGCACTCGTGTACTGGAGGGACCAGCCGTCCAGCGAGATGGCGGCGCTGCCGCGGTTGAAGAGCTCGACGTAGTCGTTGGTGTACGGGGCGCCGGAGTTGCCGCCGCCTCCGTACACCTGGCTGATCACCACGTCGCCCGGCTCGGCCGAGGCGGGCGACGGCGACATGACCGCGACGCCGGCGGCCAGGAGACCGGCGGCCGCGAGCACGGCGACCGCGCGAAGGCCGGAGCGGTCATCGGGACAGGCCCGGGATAGAGCACGCATGCCCCGGACTTTAGGGGTAGACCACCGCGACACCAGGACCAATAAGTGTCTTTATCACAAACTTGTATGAATTTGCCGATTACCTGACGTCGCTACCGTACGCGCGCTGCCCTTGCGCGTCCCGCTTCGGCATGGATCGGTCCCGCCCTTGTCACCGCCGGATCAGGAACGGACGACGGCCACCGGACAGGTGACCGCGTCGATCAGCGGCCGGGTGACCGACCCCAGCCTGCCGAGGACGCCCCGGGCGCGGGTCGCGCCGACGACCAGCATGGTCGCGCCGGGAGAGGTGTCGGCCAGCACGTCGAGCACGGGACCCTCGACCGGCTGGAGCAGGGTGTGCACATCCGGGTACCGCGCGCGCCAGGGCTCCACGGCGGCCTCCAGCGCCTCGACGGCCTCCCTGCCCGGGACGTCGGACATCACCATGGGCGCCATCCCCGCGCTCCACGCGGCCGCCGGATACCGCCAGGCGTGCACCGCGATCAGCGGCAGTCCGCGCAGGGCGGCCTCGCGGTAGGCGAAGGCGAGGACGTGGTCGTCGCCGCCGCCGACTCCCACGACGACCGGACCGGGGTGCCTGCGGTGCGGGAGCGACCCCGCGCCGCGGACCACGATCACCGGGCAGAGCGCGTGCGTCGCCACGTGTCCCGCGACCGAGCCCATCACACGGCGCGCCGCGCCGCTCAGCCCGCGCGATCCCACGACCACGAGATCGGCCGTCTCCGACAGCGCGACGAGCCGGTCGGAGGCCGGCCCCTCGAACAGGTCCTCCCGCACGCGGACGCCGCTCGTGCACTGCCGGGCGCACTCCGCGCCGTGCCACAGCACGTGCTCGGCGGCGTGGAGCAGCGACTTGCGCGCCTCCTCGTCGCCCTCGCCGTACGGCGTCTGCCACGCGTGGCAGACGGTGATGGGCGTGTCCCGGTACTCGGCCTCGTCCATCGCCCAGTCGAGCGCCTGCATGGCGAAGTCGGAGCCGTCGTACCCGACGACGATGCCGCGGCCGGCGACCGGGCTGGTGGGTTCCATACCCTCATGCTCCGCCACGGGCCGCACGGCCCGGCAGGGCGGAAAGTCCCGAGACCGGCGGGACGTCCGGCCCCGGGGGGATCAGGATCTGCTGCCGGCGAGCACCCCGGGACGGCGGTCGTGCTCCATGCCGGGCAGCACGACGACGACCGGGCACCTGGCGCGCAGCAGGCAGGCGGAGACGACGGGGTTGAGCACGGGGTAGGGCTCGGAGTCGGCTTCGTGCGCCCCCAGCACCAGCAGGTCCGCGCCATCGGTCGCGCGCAGCAGGACCTGCGCCGGCGGCCCCTCGACGACCATCGGCTCGACGTGGCGGTCGCCGAGTTCGGCCACGGCCCGGGCGGCGACGTCGAGCGCTCTCCTGCGCTCGTCCTCCCGTGAGGTGCGGCTCGCGATCGGCGCGTAGTGGGCGTGCAGCCCGCCCGTCCACTCCCAGGCGTACACCGCCTCGACCCGCGCGCCGCGCAGCGACCCCTCGGCGGCGGCCCACCGCAATGCGGCCTGCGACGCCATCGACCCGTTGATGCCCACCACGATCTTCGGCTGGTTCACGTTCCGCCTCGCTCTCCGCTCTAAGTCTCGCCGACCAGGGTTAACAGGATGTTGCCGCGGCGAAACGGTCAGAAGACACCGCCCACGAGCATCCCTGTACCCAGGAAAACCGCCCGTACCTCCAACCCCAGCAGGGACGGGTCCATGTTTTTGGGGGGGCTGGGCCGCACCTGAGAACAGGGTATCCGCGAACCTCGACCGTGCCGGTACGCCGCTTTGCCGATCCGGGGACGGCCACAGGCCCGTTCGTTGCCACGCCACAAGGACACCGCACGACGGCCCGCGGCGGCAGTGCCGTCCGGCTCGCACCGCGCGGGACCTTCGGCCCGGCATTCCCGGTCCCCGGCTCAGGGATCACCCTGATGCGCCCCGGACCTCCCGGCCGTACGCTTGCGGCGGAACGGGAGGGACAATGGGGAACGCGGGGCCGATCGACGAGTACGTCGCGTCGATGCGCCATGCGCTGCGGGGTCCGGGCGGGGCCAAGCGCGACCTGCTGGCCGAGGCGCGCGACAGCCTGCTGGACGCCGCCGAGGCGTACGAGGGCGAGGGCCTGCCCCGGGCCGAGGCCGAGCGGCTCGCGGTCGCCGACTTCGGCACCGTGCCCGAGGTCGCGCCGGGTTTCCAGGGGGAGCTGGCGGTGAGCCAGGGCCGCCGCACCGCCGCGCTGCTGTTCCTCAGCGTGCCGCTCTCCGCGTTCATGTGGGCGGTGATCTGGCGGATCTTCCCCCAGACCGCCGAGATGGAGCAGATCAAGCCGGAGTGGTTCGGGCTGCTGGCCAGGACGGTCGACCTCCTCCAGCTCGCCGTGGGCGCGGTGGGCGGTGTCGCGCTGATCGCGTTCGGCCGGGGGTTGCGCCGCATCCGCCGTCCCGCGCTGCTCACCCGGTGGCTGGGGCTGTTCGTCTGGGTCCAGACGCCGCTGGTCGGGGCGATGGGCCTGACGCTGGCGGCGGCCGCGCAGGGCCCGGCGGGCTTCACCGGTTACCTTCCCGGGCTGGCCGTGGCCCTGGTCAGCGACGCGTTCTCCGTGTGGCAGCTGTACAGCGCGGCGCACTGCCTGCGCTGCACCAGGGCGCTTTCCGCGCTCCGCTCATCGAACCTCAGCGCAGCGGATCCAGGACGCTCCCTATCGCGGTCGTGAACGACCGCCAGGCCGACCGCTCCCCCGCCAGCGCCCGGCGCCCGGCGTCGGTGAGGCGGTAGGTCCGCCGTTTGCGCCCGCCGTCGGAGGCCCACTCGCCGGCGAGCAGCCCGGCCCGCTCCAGCCGGCGCAGCGCGGGGTAGACCGTGCCCGTCGGCACGTCCAGGGCGCCGCCGCTGCGTTCGCGCAGCGCCTCGATGATCGCGTAGCCGTGCAGCGGCTCCCGTTCCAGCACGGAGAGCAGCAGGGCGTCCATGTGGCCCCGGAGCGCGTCGGCGTTCACGCCCGCAGCCTATCCCGGTTAGTCATGCGCCGAGTCTATGCGTAGGCTGTCTATATGTAGACAGCCTACGCATGGAGAGATCTATGGACGTCGTCGACCTCGCCCGGCTGCAGTTCGCCGTGACCGGAAGCCTCCACTTCCTGTTCGTCGTGCTCACGCTCGGACTGGCCCCGCTGGTGGCGATCATGCACACCCGGTTCGCCATCGGCGGGAACCCCCTGCACGAGCGGATGACCCGCTTCTGGGGACAGATCTACGTGATCAACTACGCGCTCGGCATCGTCACCGGGCTCGTGATGGAGTTCCAGTTCGGGCTGAGCTGGAGCGGGCTTTCGCACTACGCGGGCGACGTGTTCGGCGCGCCGCTGGCCCTGGAGACGCTGCTCGCCTTCTTCCTGGAGTCCACGTTCCTCGGCCTGTGGATCTTCGGCTGGCACCGGCTGCCACGTGGACTGCACGTGGCGTGCATCTGGCTGGTGACGCTGACGGCGTACGCCTCGGCGCTGTTCATCATGGTCGCCAACTCCTTCCTGCAGAACCCGGCGGGCTCGGTGGAACAGGGCGGGCGGCTCGCGCTGCGCGACTTCGGCGCGCTGTTCACCAACCCCACCCTCGTCTTCGCGCTCCCCCACGTGCTGAGCGCCGGGCTGTGGGCCGGCGGGTTCGTCGTGATGGGCGCCAGCGCCTACCACCTGTTCCGGCGCACCACCGAGCGGGAGTTCTTCACCCGCTCCCTGCGCATGGGCGTGCTGACCGCCTTCGTCGGGTCGCTGTTCACCGTCGGGTTCGGGTACGCCCAGTTCGGGCCGGTCAGCGACGTCCAGCCGGACAAGTTCCACGGGGCGGTCCCCGGCGTCGCGCTCGGGTTGATGATCATGATCGGGCAGCTCGTCCAGTTCGCCGTGATGTTCGCGCTGGCCCCGCTGCTGATCCGCGACCTGCTGGCCCGCTGGCGCTGGCTGCACCCGCTCCTCATGGCCATGACCCCGCTGCCGTTCGTCGCGGCGATCGCCGGCTGGCTCGTCCGCGAGGTGGGCCGTCAGCCCTGGCTGGTGTACGGCAAGCTCTCGGTGGCCGACGCCCTCACTCCCGGGCTGACCCGGGCGGACCTCACCGCCTCCTTCGCGGGGTTCGCCGGGGTGCTCGGGCTGCTCGCCCTCGTCGACTACGTCCTGATCGCCCGTGCCGTACGGCGCGGCCCGGGGCGGGTCGCGCTCGGTGCCGCCGATCTGCCCGTCGCCCCGCCGACCGTCCCCGCCCACTCGCTGTAGAGGCAGGCCACCATGGACATTCTCTGGTTCCTGACGTTCGCCGTCCTGCTGGCCGGTTACTTCGCCCTGGAGGGCTTCGACATCGGCGTGGGCGTCCTGTTGTTCGCGCTGGGCCGCTCCCCCGCCGCCCGGGACCGCCTCGTCGGCGCGATGGCGCCGTTCGTGCTCGCCAACGAGGTGTGGCTCGTGGCGCTCGCCGGCGTGCTGTTCGGCGCGTTCCCGGTGCTGGAGGGCCTGGCGCTGAGCCGCCTGTATCCCCTCGTCGTCGCCCTGCTGCTCGCGTGGATCGTGCGCGACGCGGGGCTGTGGTTCCGCCGCAGGGCCGGCGGCGCGGCCTGGCGGCTGGTGTGGGACGGCGCGCTGTGCGCGGGCTCGGCGGGGCTGGCCCTCGCGTGGGGCGCGATCCTGGTGGCCGTCGTGCGCGACCTGCCCCCCTCGCCCCTCGACGTGCCGGCCGTCGCGGGGGGCGTCGCCCTTCTCGCGCTGCTCGCCTGGCACGGGCGCACCTTCGCGGCCTGGCGCCTGGCGGACGGCCCGCGCGCGGGCGGGCGGGCGCTGCTGCTGTCGGCCTGCGCCGCCGCTGCGCCCGCGGTGCTGGTCATGGCGGCCACGGCCGCGCACATGCTCGGCAACGCCGCCCCGGATCAGACACTGAGCGTGCTCAGTGTCATGGTGGTCCCGTTCGCCCCGATCCTCGTGGGCGCGCAAGTATGGGTGTGGCGCACCTTCTCCAGAGGCGCGCTGCCGACGTTCTTCTGATTGGGGACCGTTGCACAAGGATCTCCTCCGGCTGGCCCGCGCCGAGCGGAGCGTACGCCTCCATCTCGCCTGCTGCCTGGCGGCGGCGGTGGCGGCCGGGCTGCTCGTGCTCGTGCAGGCGGAACTGCTGGCCGGGGTGCTGTCCGGCCGCTTCCCGGTCGCCGCGCTGTTCCCCCTGGCGCTCGTCGTGGCCTCCCGCGGGCTGCTCGGCTGGGCGCAGGGCGTGCTCGCGGGCCGCGCGGCCACCGCGCTGAAGTCGGCCCTGCGGCGGCTGCTCCTCGGGCGGGTGGAGGGCCTCGGACCGGCCTACCGCTCGGGTGAGCTGGTGACGCTCGCGGGCCGGGGGCTCGACGCGCTCGACCCGTACCTGACCGGTTATCTCCCGTCGGTCGCCGTGGCCGGGGTCGTGCCGCTCGCGGTCGTCGTCCGGCTCTTCGTGGCCGACCTGGCCACCGCCGTGATCGTGGTGCTCACGCTGCCGCTGATCCCGATCTTCGGGGCGCTGGTCGGGTGGACCACCAAGGCGGTGACCGAACGGCAGTGGCGGGCCCTGTCCCGCCTCGGCGGCCACTTCCTCGACGTGGTCCGCGGCCTGCCGACGCTGCGGGCCTTCGGCCGGGCCCGCTACCAGGCATCGGTCATCCGCGAGGTGGCCGAGGCCCACCGCGCCGCGACCATGCGCACGCTGCGGGTGGCGTTCCTGTCGTCGCTTGTGCTCGAACTCGTGGCGTCGCTGTCGCTGGCGCTGGTGGCGGTGCCGGTGGGGCTGCGGCTGCTGTCGGGCTCGCTCGACCTGGGCACGGCGCTGCTCGTGCTGCTGCTGGCCCCGGAGGCGTACCTGCCGCTGCGTGCCATGGGCACGCGCTTCCACGCCGCCATGGAGGGCGTCGCCGCCGCCGACGAGGCGTTCGCGGTCATCGCACCCCCGCAGGACTCACAGGAGCCGGAGGAGTCGCGGGAGTCCCGCCGGCCGGCCCGGCCCGCTCCGGCCGCGACGAGCGGGCCGCCGCGGATCCGGCTGGAGGACGTCACCGTGCGCTACCCGGGCCGGGAGGAGGCCGCGCTCGACCGGGTGTCGCTCGTCATCGAACCGGGCGAGCGGGTGGCGATCGTGGGCCCGAGCGGCGCGGGGAAGAGCACGCTGCTGCACCTGCTGCTCGGGTTCGTGGCCCCGTCCGAGGGGCGGGTGCTGGCGGACGGGACGGATCTGGCCGGCCTCGACCTCGACGAGTGGCGGCGGCGGCTGGCCTTCGTGCCGCAGCGCCCGCACCTGTTCGCGACCTCGGTGGCCGACAACATCGCGCTCGGCTCGGCGGCCACGCCGGAGGAGATCGGGGCCGCCGCCGAGGCGGCGCAGGTGGCGGAGTTCGCCGGCGCCCTGCCGCGGGGGTACGACACCCCGCTGGGCGAGCGCGGGGCGAACCTGTCGGCGGGCCAGCGGCAGCGGGTCGCCCTGGCCAGGGCGTTCTGCCGCCCCGCCGCCCAGGTGCTGCTGCTGGACGAGCCCACCGCGCGGCTCGACGGCAGGAGCGAGGCCGCGATCGTGGCGGCCACGCGCAGGCTGGCGGAGGGCCGAACGGCGATCATCGTCGCGCACCGGCCCGCCATGATCGACCTGGCCGACCGGGTCGTCCGCCTCGACGGCGGCGCCCTCGTCCCCGCGGTTCCGGCGCGGGGAGGTGAGGCCCGGTGAGCCGCACGGGCACGGGCACGAGCACGGGGACGGCGTCGCCGCTGTCCGTGATCGCCGGGATGGGCCGCCGGCTCGTGCTCGCCGCGCTCGCCGGATCGGCGGCCGACCTCGCGGGGGTCGCGCTCATCGCGTCGGCCGCCTGGCTGATCACGCGCGCCGCCGAGCAGCCGCCGCTGGCGGCGCTGTCGGTCGCGATCGTGGCCGTGCGGGCGTTCGCCACCACCCGCGGCGTGTTCCGGTACGGCGAGCGCCTGGCCGGGCACGACGTCGCGCTGCGCGCCCAGGCGGGCACCCGCGAGCGCCTCTACCGGGCGCTGATCCCGGCGGGGCCGCTGCCGCAGCGCGGGGCCGACCTGCTCAGCCGGATGGTGGACGACACCGACGCCGTGCAGGACCTGCTCGTCCGCTGCCTGCTGCCGGCCGCCGCCGCCCTGGTCACCGGCGTCGCCGCCGTCGTCATCGCGGGCTTCCTGCTGCCCGCCGCCGCGTTCGTGCTCGCCGCCGGCCTGCTCGCCGCCGGGGTGCTGCTGCCCGCCGGCACGGCCGCGGCCGCCCGGCGCTGGTCGGCGCGGATCGCCCCGGCCCGCGCCGACCTGGCCGCCCGGGTGGCCGACCTGGTGCACGGCGCGGCCGACCTCGCGGCGTACGGCGCGCGGGACCGGGCGCTGTCGGCGGCGATGGACGCCGACGGGCGGCTGTCCCGGCTGGAGCGGGGACAGGCGCGGATCAACGCCGCCGCGCTCGGCGTCGGCATGCTGACGCAGGGGCTGACCGTCGTCGCCGTGGTCCTTGTCGCCCAGGCCGCCGATCTCGGCCGGGTCGCGACGGCCGTGGCCGCCCTGACCTCGCTGGTCGCCTTCGAGCCCGTGCTGCCCCTGGCGGCGGCGGGCGAGCGGTTCGCGGGGGTGGTCGCGGCGCTGCGCAGGCTCAGGGAGACCGCCGCCACTGCCCCGGCCGTGCGGGAGCCGGCGGACCCGGCGCCCGCGCCCGAGCCGCCGCTGACGGTCGAGGTCGAGGACCTCGTGGTGCGTCACGGCGACCGCGAGCCCGCGCTGCACGGCGTGAGCCTGACGCTGACCCCGGGCAGGCGGGTCGCGATTGTCGGCCCGAGCGGCGCGGGGAAGAGCACGCTGCTGTCGGCGCTGATGCGGACCGTGGAGTTCGAGTCGGGCGCGATCCGGCTGAACGGCGCCGACGTGCGGCGCCTGTCCTCCGACGACGTACGGGCGCTCATGACGGGCCTCACCCAGGACCCGTACGTCTTCCAGGCCACGGTCGGGGACAACCTGCGCCTGGCCGGGCCGGAGGCGTCCGCCGAGGACGTCGAGGCGGCCGTACGGCGGGCGCGGCTGGACGCGTGGACCGAGCGCACCGGCTGGGACACGGTGCTCGGCGAGGACGGCCGGACGGTCTCCGGCGGTCAGCTCCAGCGGCTCGCGCTGGCCCGGGCCCTGCTGTACGACCCGCCCGTCCTGCTGCTGGACGAGCCGGCCGAGGCCCTCGACGAGGAGACGGCCGACCTGCTGATGGCCGACCTGCTGGACGCCACCCGGGGGCGCACGACGCTGCTGGTCACCCACCGGCTGCACGGCCTGGAGCAGGTCGACGAGATCGTCGTGCTGGAGGGGGGCAGGGTCACCCAGCGGGGTACCCATGCCGGCCTCGTCGCCGTGCCCGGTTACTACCGGGACCTGTGGGAGTCGGAGGAGCTCACCCGCCACCGCGTCTGAACACGAATCGCCGGCGGGCCGTCCCCCCGGGGGCCCGCCGGCGACGATCGTGAGGCGTCAGCTCGTGGCCGACTGCTCCGCGAGCGCGGTGGTGATGGTGCTCTCCTTGCCGTCGCGGGTGAAGGTGACGGTCACCTTGTCGCCCGGGCGGGCGCTGCGGATGGTGCCGACCAGCGTCTCCGCGCTGTCCACCAGCTTGTCGTTGATCTTGGTGATCAGGTCGCCCTCCTTGAGGCCGGCCTTCTCCGCCGGGCTGCCGGCCGTGATCGACCTGACCACCGCGCCGGACGCGCCGCCGACCGCGTCGGCCACGCTCACGCCGAAGAACGCGTGGGTCGCCTTGCCCGTCTTGATGAGCTGGTCGGCGACCTGCTTCGCGGTGTTGATGGGGATCGCGAAGCCGACGCCGATGTTGCCGGAGCCGGAGCCGGCGGTGGCGATCGCGGTGTTGATGCCGACGACCTGCCCGGAGGCGTTGACCAGCGCGCCGCCGGAGTTGCCGGGGTTGATCGCGGCGTCGGTCTGGATCACGCCCCCGATCGTGACGGCCTGGCTCTGCTGCGGCTGCTGCTGCTCCATCCCCCAGGGGAACTGGGGCTGCTGCTCTTCTGGACCCTCGGTCAGCGTGCGGTCGAGCGCGCTCACGATGCCGGAGGTGACCGATCCCGCCAGGCCGAGCGGGCTGCCGATGGCGAGGACCGCGTCGCCGACCTGGAGCTTGTCGCTGTCACCGAGCGAGGCGGGGGTCAGGCCGGACACGCCCTGCGCCTGGATGACCGCGAGGTCCGTGGTGGGGTCGGTGCCCTTGACGACGGCGCTGGCGGTCCTGCCGTCGCTGAACTTCACGGTGACCGTGCCGCCGCCCGCGCCGCCCATGCTCACCACGTGGTTGTTCGTCAGGATCAGACCGTCGGCCGACAGGATGACACCGGATCCCTCGCCGCCGGCCGTGGCGGACTTCACCTCGATCGACACCACCGACGGCATGATCGCCTTGGCCACCGCGGCGATGGTGGTGCCCGAGGAGTTGGACACCCCCCTGACCACCGGACTCGCGATCACCGTCTGCCCGCCGTTCACGCTGTTGGCCACGAGGGCCCCGGTGACCCCGCCGCCCAGCGCCACGGCCACGAGGGCGAGGCCCGCGCCCGCCTTCTGTCGCGCGGTCAACGTGCCCTTCCGCGCCGGAGGCGGCGGAAACTGCGCCGTGTCATACGGACTGTTCCCATAGGCGCCGTACGACTGGTAGGCACCCGTGTACTGCCCGTGCCGCGGCGGGGTGCTGCCGAACTGGCTCCAGCCGTGACCGGGGAGTACCTCGGTGTTCTCGTTGCCGGGAACGTGCTCAGGTGAGCTCATCGCCATCCCCCTCAATGGATTCGCCGGTGATCCCGGCTCTCCGCCGGTACAGGTAATACGATGGCGCATCGGCGATAAGGTCACGCTAAGCGATCAGCGGCGGGGTCCCCCGAGCGCCCTACGCGTACTTTATGTCAGCCCGTCCGCGGCCAGTACTCGTCCCTGAGCAGGCGCTTGTACAGCTTCCCGGTGGGGTGGCGGGGCAGCTCGTCGCGGAAGTCGACCGATTTCGGGCACTTGTAGTGGGCCAGGCGGTCCCGGCAGTAGGCGATCAGCTCGGCCTCCAGGGCGGGACCGGCGCCGGCCGGGTCGGCCGGCTGCACGACGGCCTTCACCTGCTCGCCCATCTCGGGGTCGGGCACCCCGAAGACGGCCACGTCGGCCACCTTGGGATGCATCGCCAGCACGTTCTCGGCCTCCTGCGGATAGATGTTCACGCCGCCGGAGATGATCATGTAGGAGCGCCGGTCGGTGAGGTAGAGGAAGCCGTCCTCGTCCACGTAGCCGATGTCCCCCAGCGTGGTCCAGCCGCGGCCCTTGGGGTCCTGGACCGACGCGGTCTTCCCGGGGTCGCCGTGATACTCGAACGTCGGCCCGTCGGAGAAGTAGACGGTGCCGTGCTCGCCGGGCGGCAGTTCGTCGCCCTCCTCGTCGCACACGTGGGCCACCCCCAGCAGCGGCCTGCCCACCGTGCCCTTGTGGGCGAGCCAGTCCTCCGGCCCGGCGTACAGGAAGCAGTTGCCCTCCGTCCCCGCGTAGTACTCGTGGACGATCGGCCCCCACCACTGCATCATCCGCTCCTTGACCTCCACGGGGCAGGGCGCGGCGGCGTGGATGGCGCAGCGCAGCGACGACAGGTCGTACCGCCCGCGCACCTCCTCGGGCAGCTTGAGCATCTTGATGAACATCGTGGGGACCCACTGCGCGTGGGTGACCCGGTGCCGCTCGACGAGCGCCAGCGCCTCCTCGGGATCGAACCGCTCCATCACCACCACGGTCGCGCCCAGGCGCTGGAAGGACATGCTGTAGCGCAGCGGAGCGGCGTGGTAGAGCGGCGCGGGCGACAGGTACACGCTGTCGGCCGACGGCGCGAACAGGAACTGGATGAGCTGCACGAGGGCGCCGGGGGTCTCCAGCGGCGCGCGGCCGAGCGGCGGCTTGACCCCCTTGGGACGCCCCGTCGTGCCCGAGGAGTAGAGCATGTCGGCGCCCTGGCACTCGTCGTCGACCGGCGTCACGGGCTGCCCCGCCACCGCCTCCTCGTACGACGTGAAACCCGGGGCGACGCCGTCGAGCATGAGCCGCAGCTCGACCCCGGGTGTGGCCTCGGTGACGGCGCTCGCCACGCCGGCGAGCCTGGCCGAGGAGATGAAGACGCGCGCCCCGCAGTTGTCCACGATGTACGCCAGCTCGTCGGGCTGCAGGCGGGAGCTGATCGCCGTGTAGTACAGGCCCGAGCGGTGGGCCGCCCACGCGATCACCAGGAAGAGCGGGTGGTTCTCCAGCATGAACGCGATATGGTCGCCGGGCTTCAGGCCCGCGGCCCGCAGCAGGTGGGCGAGCCGGTTGGATTCCTCGTCGAGTTCACGGAAGGTGACCACGCGGCCGGAGCCCGCCATGATCACCGCAGGCTTGTCCGGCGTCACCGCCGCGATCGCGCCAGGGTGCATGACCGAACGGTACTCGGTTTACTCTCGATCTGGTAGAAGAAAATTCCGGATACGCCCGCTCAGTCCTCCAGCGCCCGGTAGGGGTCGCGCAGCGGCCTGGCCCGCTCGGCGAACGCCGCCTTGATCTCCGTCATCTTCGGCCCGGGCGCGTAGAAGCGGCCCTTCGTCTCGCCGTACGGCTGGAGCCACCCGCTTGCCGCGAGTTCTCGCAGGTCGCGGGCGGCCTGGCCCTGACTCAGGCCCTCGTCGGCCTGGTACATGCCCCGGCGCAGCCGGCGGGAGACGAACACCTGGTAGAGCGCGGAGACCGTGCGCGGGTGCAGGCCCTGCGCCTCGGTCCGCTCCTCCAGCAGCATCCACACCTCGCCCGCCTCGGCGAGCCTGCGCCCCACCCGCTGCGCCTGCATGTGGTGGCAGCGCAGGACGAACCGCACCCAGGAGAGCGTGTCCCCGTGCGGGCTCCACCGGCGGCGTCCCACCTCACCCAGGAGGTCGTAGTAGTCGTAGGTGGTGCGCCCCTCGCCCAGCCACTCCTCGATCGAGGCGAACTCCGGCGTGGTGATCTGGTCGCGGCCGAGCACGAGCGTCTGCAGCGCCCGCGACA
Source organism: Microbispora sp. ZYX-F-249 (assembly GCF_039649665.1). NCBI lineage: Bacteria > Bacillati > Actinomycetota > Actinomycetes > Streptosporangiales > Streptosporangiaceae > Microbispora > Microbispora maris. The sequence goes on from NZ_JBDJAW010000027.1 coordinate 56,579, forward strand.
TGCGCCCGTTCCCGTCGCGCCACGGGTGGATCTTAACGAGGTTGAGGTGCGCCATGGCGGCGCGGACGTAGCTGGGCGCGTCGAGGTCGCCCTCGTTCAACCAATCGACGAGTTCCGCCAGCAGGGCGGGGACCTGCTCGTGGTCCGGGCCCTCGTAGACCACCTCGCCGGTGGCGGAGTTACGGACGTAGATCCCGCCGGGCCGCACCGTGCCCGGCGTCTTGTCCACGTGGTGGCCGATCATCATGAAGTTCAGCGCGTGCAGCAGGCCCGCGTCGTACCGGAAGACCCGGGCCCGCGACAAGGTGCCGATGTAGATGAGCGCCTGCCGGTAGCCGGCGATCTCCCGTGCGACGGCGGCCGACGCCTCCAGGGGGTCCTCACCCGACATGATCGACTCGATGTCCTCGACGCTGGCGTGGTAGCCCTCGATCGAGTTGGACCCCTGGATGGCCCGGGCCTGCAACTGCCGTCTCAGCAGGCCGTCCCAGCGGTGGGCCTCGGCCAGCCGGTATTTCAGGTCACGCCGCATCTCCTCGATCTCGGCGAGCACCTTCTCGTCCGCGGCCTCCAGCGCCGGCGTGCCGTACAACATGGAGCCACGAAAGCACGAACGAATCATCCGGTCAAGCGACCGGATGATTCGTTCATATTTGTTAGCGTCGGAGGCGCGTCAGGAGGCGGGGACGACCGAGCCCTTGAACGTGTCCTCGATGTACTTCTTCACCTCGGGGCCGGTCAGCAGCTCGATGAGCGTCTTCACCCGCGGGTCGCTCTCGCGTCCCTGGGCGACCACCAGGCCGTTGGCGTACGGGTTGCCCTCGGCCTTCTCCAGCACCAGCGCGTCGGAGGACGGGTCGAGGCTCGCCTCCAGCGCGTAGTTGCCGTTGATCACGGCGGCGTCCACGTCGTCGAGCGAGCGCGGCAGCTGCGCGGCCTCCAGCGGGCGGAAGGTCAGGTTCTTCGGGTTGCCGGTCACGTCGCGCTCGGTCGCGGCGGTGCCCACGCCGTCCTTCAGCGTGACCACGCCGTTGTCGGCGAGCAGCTTGAGCGCCCGGCCGAGGTTGGTGGCGTCGTTGGGCACGGCGACCGTGCCGTCCTGCGGCAGCGACGCGAGGTCCTTGACCTTCTTGGAGTACAGGCCGAGCGGCTCGAGGTGCACCGGAGCGACGAAGCTCAGCTTCGTGCCCTTCGAGGCGTTGAAGTCGTCCAGGTAGGGCTTGTGCTGGAAGTAGTTGGCGTCGAGCTGGCCGTCCTGGAGCTGCAGGTTGGGCTGCACGTAGTCGCTGAATTCGACGATCTCCAGCTTCAGTCCCTTCGCGGCGGCCAGGTTGTCGGCCACGTACTTGAGGATCTGCGCGTGCGGCACCGGGCTCACGCCGACCTTGAGCGGGGCCTGCGCCGCGGCCGTGCCGGAGGCGGAGGTGGTCGCGGTGCCGGAGGACGAGGACCCGCAGGCGGACAACACGAGCGCGGCCACGGCGGCGATGACGAGGCCGAGCGTTCTACGCATGAGACAGGACTCCTTAATTCGTTAACGGTGGGAAAGCCGGCGGGCGACGGCGTCGCCCACGGTCTGCGCGAGCTGCACCACGACGACCAGGACGACCACGGTGACGACCATGAGCGTGGTCTCGAACCGCTGGTAGCCGTAGCGCACGGCGAGGTCGCCGAGGCCGCCGCCGCCGATCACCCCGGCCATCGCGGAGTAGGAGATGAGCGTGACCACGGTGACGGTCAGCCCGGCGACCAGGCCGGGCAGCGCCTCGGGCAGCAGGACGCGTGTCACGATCGTCACCCGGTCCGCCCCCATCGCCTCGGCCGCCTGCACGACGTCGCGGCCCACCTCGCGCAGCGCGGTCTCGACCAGCCGGGCGAAGAAGGGCACCGCGCCGATCGTGAGAGGGACCACCGCGGCGGCGGTCCCGATCGTGGTGCCGGTGAGCACGCGGGTGACCGGGATGACCGCGATCATGAGGACGATGAAGGGCAGCGACCGCCCGACGTTGACCACCAGCCCGAGCACGCGCCACACGACGGGCGCCGGGAACAGCCCGCCCCGGTCCGTCCCGGCGAGGCAGACACCGAGCGGCAGCCCGAACAGCACGGTGAACAGCGTGGACCAGCCCACCATCACCGCGGTCTGCCCGGTGGCCTCCCACAGCAGGGGGCTCATCTCCGACCAGGTCATCGGTCCTCCTCCGGCAGCAGGCCGCGCTCGCGCAGGTGGGTGAGGGCGTCCGCCGCACCGGCCCCGGTGATCCGCAGCCGCAGCCGGCCCGCCGGGGCCCCCGCGACCTGTTCGACCGCGCCGCCCACCACGGCGACGTCCACGTCGTACGCGCGCGCGAGACGCGACAGCAAGGTCTGGTCCCCGCCCAGGGCGACCGTCACGATGCCGGGTTCGGCGGGCGGCAGCGGGAACAGCTCGGCGGCCAGGCGCGATCCGGGCGTGGCGAGCAGGTCGGGGATGCGGCCCGTCTCGGTGATCCGCCCGTCGCTCATGATCGCCGCCGAGTCGCAGACGGCCTTGATGACGTCCATCTCGTGCGTGATGAGCAGGATGGTCAGCCCGAGCTCCCGGTTGAGCCGCCGCAGCAGGGCCAGGATCGACTGGGTCGTGGCGGGGTCGAGCGCGGAGGTGGCCTCGTCCGACAGCAGCACCGACGGCTCGGCGGCCAGGGCCCGCGCGATGCCGACCCGCTGCTTCTGACCGCCGGACAGCTGCGCGGGGTAGGCCCCGGCGCGGTCGGCCAGGCCCACGAGGTCGAGCATCTCCGCGACGCGCCGGGCCCGGGCGGCCCGGCCGACGCCCATGACCTCCAGCGGGAAGGCCACGTTGCCCGCCACCGTGCGCGACGACAGCAGGGCGAAGTGCTGGTGGATCATGCCGATGCGCTGCCGGGCGCGGCGCAGGTCGGCCGCGCCGAGGGCGGTCAGCTCGCGCCCGTCGACGGTCACCGTACCCTCGTCGGGGCGTTCGAGCAGGTTGACGCAGCGCAGCAGCGTGCTCTTGCCGGCGCCGCTGCGCCCGAGCACGCCGAACACCTCGCCCTTGCCGACGTGGAGGTCGACGCCGTCGAGCGCGACGACGTCGCCGTAGGCCTTGCGCAGGCCGGTAACCGTGATCACTTGCTGTCCTTCGAAGACGTGATCCGGCGCAGGATCAGATCGGGCAGCGGGGAGAGCGTCATCGTCGAGTGCCTTCGTGGGAGGGGGTGGGGAGGACGGGCTTCAGGCCGCGGGACACCCTCGCTCATGCGGGTTGACCAGGTTCGATACGCTCACGAACGGCTGCAACGGGACCCAGCTACCCCTTATTCCCTGTCGGTAATGTGGCCTCAATCACAGAGGCCCGCGCCTCCGTGGGACGGAGACGCGGGCCGGGTGCGGGAAAAAGTCAGGCGACCGCCTGCCGGGCGACCGTCGCCGGGGTGAGGGCCAGGTCGAGGACCTCGCGGACGTCGCTCACCGCGTGGACGGTGAGATCGGCGAGCACCTCGGCCGGGACGTCGTCCAGGTCGGGCTCGTTGCGGGCCGGGATGAGCACGGTCGTGATCCCCGCCCGGTGGGCGGCGAGCAGCTTCTGCTTCACCCCGCCGATCGGCAGCACCCGCCCGGTGAGGGAGACCTCCCCGGTCATCGCCACGTCGGCGCGGACCGGCCGGCCCGACAGCAGCGAGGCCAGGGCCGTGGTCATCGTGACACCGGCCGACGGGCCGTCCTTGGGCACCGCGCCCGCGGGGACGTGGATGTGCACGGACCTGTCCTTGAGCGAGCCGACCGGAAGCTCCAGCTCCGCGCCCCGCGACCGCAGGAAGGACAGCGCGATCTGCGCCGACTCCTTCATCACGTCGCCGAGCTGGCCGGTCAGGGTCACGCCGGTCGCCCCGGTCTCCGGGTCTGCCAGCGACGCCTCGACGTAGAGGACGTCACCGCCCGCGCCGGTCACCGCGAGACCGGTCGCCACGCCCGGCACCGCCGTACGCTGGCGCGCCTCCGGCAGGGACGACTCGGGCACGTGACGCGGCCGGCCCAGGTAGGAGACGAGGTCGTCCGCCGTCACCGTCACCGGAAGCCCCGCCTCGCCGAGGGCGACGTTCGCCGTCACCTTCCGCAGGATCCGGGCGATCGAGCGCTCGAGGGAGCGGACGCCGGCCTCGCGGGTGTACTCGCCCGCCAGGCGGCGCAGCGCCGCCTCCTCCACCGTCACGTCGTCGGCGGTGAGACCGGCCTTCTCCAGGTTGCGCGGGAGCAGGTGGTCGCGGGCGATGGCGACCTTCTCGTCCTCGGTGTAGCCGTCGAGCGTGACGATCTCCATGCGGTCCAGCAGCGGCCCGGGCACCTGCTCGAGCACGTTGGCCGTGGCGAGGAACAGCACGTCGCTCAGGTCGAGCTCGACCTCCAGGTAGTGGTCGCGGAACGTGTGGTTCTGCGCCGGGTCGAGCACCTCGAGCAGCGCCGCCGTCGGGTCGCCCCGGTAGTCGGCGCCGACCTTGTCGATCTCGTCCAGCAGCACGACCGGGTTCATCGAGCCCGCCTCGCGGATCGCCCGGACGATACGGCCGGGCAGCGCGCCGACGTACGTCCGCCGGTGACCGCGGATCTCCGCCTCGTCGCGGACGCCGCCGAGGGCGACCCGGACGAACTCACGGCCCATGGCGCGGGCGACGGACTCGCCGAGCGAGGTCTTGCCGACTCCGGGAGGCCCGGCCAGCGCGAGGACGGCGCCGCTGCGGCGGCCGCCGACGACGCCGAGGCCCTGGTCGGCCCTGCGCTTGCGGACCGCGAGGTACTCGACGATGCGGTCCTTCACGTCGTCCAGGCCGGTGTGGTCGGCGTCGAGCACCGCGCGGGCTCCGGCGATGTCGTAGGAGTCGGTCGTGTGGACGTTCCACGGGATGTCCAGCACGGTGTCGAGCCAGGTGCGGATCCAGCCGCTCTCGGGCGACTGGTCCGAGGCCCGCTCCAGCTTGCCGACCTCCTTGAGCGCGGCCTCCCTGACCTTCTCCGGCAGGTCGGCGGCCTCGATGCGGGCGCGGTAGTCCTCCTCCTCGTCCGAGGGGTCGCCGTTGAGCTCGGAGAGCTCCTTGCGGACGGCCGCGAGCTGCTGGCGGAGCAGGAACTCGCGCTGCTGCTTCTCCATGCCCTCCTGGACGTCCTTGCGGATGGTCTCGGCGACGTCCATCTCCGCGAGGTGGTCACGGGCCCAGCCGACCAGCTTGTCGAGACGCTCGGCCGGATCGTCGAGCTCCAGCAGCAGCAGCTTCTGCTGGGTGGTCAGCCAGGGCGCGTACCCCGAGCTGTCGGCGAGGACCGCGGGGTCCTTGATCTGGTTGACGGCGTCGACGACCTGCCACGCGCCCCGCTTCTGCAGGATCGTGGTCGTCAGGGCCTTGTACTCCTTGGCGAGCTCCTCGGCCCTGGGCCCGGCGGCGGCCGGCTCCAGAACCGTCGCCTCGACCCACAGGGCCGCGCCGGGGCCGGTGGTGCCGGTGCCGACGCGCATGCGGTCGACGCCCCGGACGACGGCCGCGGGCTCCCCGCCCGGCAGCCTGCCGACCTGTTCCACGACCGCGCTCACCCCCACGGGTCCGTAGCGGCCGTCTACGCGGGGCACCAGCAGGACCGTGCTCTCGCCATTGGCGCGGGCGGCGTCGATGGCCGCGCGGACCTCGGAGTCCGACAGATCGAGGGGCACGACCATGCCGGGCAGGACGACCTCGTCGTCGAGCGGAAGGACGGGAAGGATCTGGGACATCAGCACTCCAGTAGGTTGAGTTATGTCGGCTCAACTAACAGGAGTCCGATCCTGTTCCCTGTTCTGCGCCAGTTCGCTGTGAGCGATCGTAATCGTGTAATCCTTCTTCATGACGCGTTCGCCCTCCCCTTGGCGCATGATGCGTCCATGACATCCGGACATATTCGGCTTCGCTCGGCACCAGGCCGATGGGTGCTGCTCACCACCGTCCTCGGGTCGGGCATGGCGACGCTCGACGGCACCGTGGTCAACGTGGCCCTTCCCGCTCTCGGACGCGACCTGCACGCCGGGATGTCCGGTCTCCAGTGGACCGTGAACGCGTACACGCTCACCATGGCCGCGCTCATCCTGCTGGGCGGATCGCTGGGCGACCGGCTGGGCAGGCGGAAGGTCTTCGTCGCCGGGGTGGTCTGGTTCGCCCTGGCCTCCGCCCTGTGCGGGGCCGCGCCGAACACGCCCGTGCTCGTGCTCGCCCGTGCGCTCCAGGGCGTCGGCGCGGCCCTGCTGATCCCCGGGTCCCTGGCGATCATCCAGGCGAGCTACGCGCCGGACGACCGGCCCCGCGCCGTCGGCGCCTGGTCGGGCCTGGGCGGCGTGGCCGCCGCGCTCGGGCCGCTGCTCGGCGGCTGGCTCGTGGAGGCGGCCGGCTGGTGGTGGGTGTTCCTGCTCAACCTGCCGCTCGCGGCCGTCGTGGCCGGCGTCGCCGCCCGGCACGTGCCCGAGACCCGGGACGCCGGGCCGCACGGCCGCTTCGACGTGCTCGGGACCGTTCTCGCCGCCCCCGCGCTGGCCGGGCTGACGTACGGCCTGATCCTCGCGGGTGACGGCCTGGTGCCGCTGGCCGCCGGGCTCGTCCTGAGCGCCTGCTTCGTGGTGGTGGAGATCCGGCGCTCCCCCCGCTCCCTCGTCCCCGTGGGGGTCTTCGCCTCGCGGGAGTTCACCGCGGTCAACGTCGTCACGCTGGTCATGTACGCGGCGATGGGCCTGGTGTTCTTCCTGCTGGTCGTCCAGCTCCAGGTGTCCGCCGGCTTCTCTCCCGTCGCCGCCGGGTCGGCGATGCTCCCGGTCACGGTCCTCATGCTGCTTCTGTCGCCCCGGGCGGGCGAGCTGGCGGCCAAGGTGGGCCCGCGTCTGCTCATGACGGGCGGCATCCTGCTGTGCGCGGCCGGGTTGCTGCTGATGAGCCGCATCGCCCCCGGCTCGTCCTATCTCGCCGACGTGATGCCCGCGGCGGTCGTGTTCGGGCTCGGCCTGTCCGCCGCCGTCGCCCCGCTCACCGCGACCGTGCTCGCCACGGCGGAGGAGCGGTACGCGGGCGTCGCAAGCGGGATCAACAACGCCCTGGCCAGGACGGGCGGCCTCCTGGCCGTCGCCGCCGTCCCGCCCCTGGTGGGGCTGACGGGGGACGCCTACGACTCCCCGGCGGCGTTCACCGGGGGGTTCCGCACGTCGATGCTGGTCGGCGCGGTCATGATGGCCGTCGCCGCGGTCGTCACGTTCCTCACGATCAGGACGAACGTCCTCGCGGCCGCGCCCGAACCGCCCGCCCCCGGCTGCCCGGTCGACGCACCACCCCTCGAACCCCGCCCTCCGGCGAGTTCGGGCGCCTGACGCGGGAGGTCCGCGCGCCCGCGGGCTCAGCCCAGCAGCGTCTTGAGGTCCTCGCGCAGGGCGGCGGCGTCGCGGAAGTGGACGGCGGCGAGCCCGGCCCGCTCGGCCGCCGCGACGTTCTCCAGCCGGTCGTCCACGAAGACGAGGTCTGCGGGGGCGACCCCGAGCCAGGCCACGGTCTCGTGGAAGATCTCCGCCTCCGGCTTCACCCGGCCCATCCTGCCGCTGTAGAAACGCGGGCCTATCGGACGCATGAACGGCAGCCCGTCGATGCCCTCGGCGACGCAGACCGGCATGTTGGACAGCAGCGCCATGGGCACCCCGACCCCGGCCAGCTCGTCGATGATCGCCACGGTCTCCTCGTTGGGCCGCGACCAGCTCGCCACGTCGAGGGCGACGACCGCCTCCAGGTCCGCACCGGCCATCGGCCTGCCGTACACGTGGGACCAGTACGCGGCGGGGTCGAGCGAGCCCCGGTCGAAGTCGAGCCGCACCTCCCAGTAGCGGTCCTCGAACCCCGGATCACCTCCCGCCATGCGCGCGACGTCCTCGGGGGCCTGGGGAAGCGACACGACATTGCCGTAGTCGAAAAGCACAGTCTTCATGGTCGTACGATCATAACCCGTGTTCGGAACTCAGGACACGTAGGTCTCGAGGTACTCGTTGGCGCTCCCGCAGCGCAGGTAGTTGCGCACGGTGTGGAAGTCGAGCCAGTCGATGTCGCAGGAGACGTCCCGCTCGACGCCGTCGAAGCACGACGCCAGCACGGCCGGGATGGCGGCGATGTCGTCCTTGTCGGCGATGTTGACCCAGCGGCGCACCCCCGGCGGACGGGCCCCCCTGCCCCGCACCGGGACCGGCGCGAGCCGCTCGAAGACGACGTCGCGCATGCCGAGCGGGCTGCCCAGCGTCACGAACAGGTCGACCGAGATATCGGGATGCGCCCACAGCGCCTCGTACGCCACGACGCTGCCGAGCGAATGCGCGACGACCACCCGGGGACGGCGCCTGCGCACGACGCCGGCCACCGCGTCGCGGGCCCGCACCCGCGGGTCGCCACCGCCCAGGTAGGCGGCCACCTCCGGGCAGAAGTCCTGCGCGAAGCGCACCGCCTGCGGGCCCATCCTCGTCAGCAGCCACTCGGCCAGCCGGTGGGCGAGACCCGTGAGCGACTCCCCCGCCACGTCCCGGAAGGGCCCGCCGAGCTGGGCCGCCCAGTCGGCGAGCACCAGCTTGGCCGGCGCCTCCATCTGCCGGGGCGGCTTCGGCGGCCCGCCGTGCAGGTGATGGGCGTAGTAGGCGATCTCGGCGAAGTACTCTCCGGTGCCGTCCCCGCGCCCGGTCAGGCCCTGGTGCAGATAGGCGTTCCACTTCGCCCGCATGGCCTCGGCGGCGCCGTCCGCCGACCGGCCCGCCTCCTCGTAGTAGTGGTACTTGCCGATGCCGTGGACGCCCACGATCGAGGTCATGCTCCGTCATCCCTTCGCCGGAATACCGGGGGTCACTGTGCACGACGCGATGGACCGCGACAACCACCGGCGAAGTTCACGGTGATAAATGGCGAGCGGTGGTGGTATTCACCGAGATAAGTTGGTCGTCCCGATCGAGGAAGGAACGTCATGACAGGCCCGTTGCACGTGCGCGGCTCGATCGTCGTGCCCGAGGCGGAGCTCGCCTGGCGTTTCTCCCGCTCCTCGGGCCCCGGCGGTCAGGGCGTCAACACCACCGACAGCCGGGTCGAGCTGAGCTTCGACCTCGCGCACACGGCCGCCCTCGGCCCGGCGCTGAAGGCCCGCGCGGCCGAACGGCTCGCCGCCCGCCTCGTGGACGGCGTGATCACGGTGGCGGCCTCGGAGCACCGCTCGCAGCTGCGCAACCGGGAGGCGGCGCGGGAACGGCTCGCCGCCCTGCTCCGCGACGCGGTCGCGCCGCCGCCGAAGCGCCGCCGCCCGACCAAGCCGTCCAAGGGCGCGGTCGAGCGCCGCCTCGCGGCCAAGAAGCACCGCTCCGACCTCAAGCGCCTGCGCCGCGCCGAGGGCTGAGCCCACCCCCTGCAGCACCGCCCCAGACGGCGAAAACGGCCATATCAAACGGCGTCCTCAATGAAGCGACAATCGGTGGGATAAGAGCTCGCCGAGGTTCGTTTGCCGCTCCGGCCGCCGCGGAAATTCGGCGTACATCGATCCGTTCACGGATCACGGAGCGGACATTCTCGCCACCAGGAAGAACTCGGGCATTCTGGCGAGAATTGATTAAAGGGGTGCAATTGCCCACACTCAGCGACTTTGTCAGAGCCTTCGCGATAAGTGCCGCCTTGACCGTCGCCTGTCCCCTGCTGGACGGCGTCGCCACAGCCACCGTGGAGGTGGATTCCGTCGGCACCGCCGGCCTTTCTCCCACGCCGCCGTACGGCGGACCCGGCGGCGCTTCGCATGGCGGCGGGAACAAGAACAAGAACAAGAACAAGAAGAGGCAGCGGCAGTATTCGCACCAGAAGAACGCGCAGAAGCAACACGCGCTGCGAGATCTCACCCAGATCCTGGCACCGCTCCAGAAAGCCGGCACGGACACCCGGGCGCTGCCCTACAACTGGCAGGCCGCGGACGCGAAGACGGCTCCGTGGACCGGCCTGCACGGCGTTCACAGTGTGGACGACAGGTCGCGGGACAAGCAGGTCGTCCGCGACCCGGCGCCGGGGACCGCAGCGGACCCGGCTGCGGATCCAGCCGTCGACCCGCCCGCGGACCCGCCGGCAGACCCGCCCGCGACCCCCGTGGTGGGGGCGCAACCCGTCCCGACCCCGGTCCCGATGCGCACCACGGGCACCGGCGACTACACCCTGAGCTGGAACGACCGCAACCCGCAGGGGAACACGTACGGCGACCTCATCCAGCAACTCCGCCAGGACCTCCAGTTCACGCAGCCCGGCTACAGCTACACGAAGGTGTCGGAACTGCTGGCCGCCTCCCTGCCCGGCGGCCCCTTCGCCAACCGGAGATGCCCTGCCCCGATGGAGGACAGCGGGGCGCTGGTCACCCCTCAGGGTGAGCGGGTCCGCAACGTGACCGACTGGTTCTGCCTGGCGCCCGACGACACCGATGGCATGTGGACGCCGCAGGGGATCAGCGGCACCTGGGACTCGACCGCCCAGGGGACGGCCTACGACGACACCGCCAGGGCGTTCGTGTTCACCTGGCACGGGCCGGCCAACAACTCGTCGCGCGTGACCTTCCTGAACGAGGTGGGAGTCGGGCCGTTCAACCATTACGAGCACGTTCTTCTGGTGAATCCGTTCAGGGACGCGAGCGGTCCCGTCTCCTTCGATCCCATGAGCATCCACGCCGGCGGAGTCGTCTGGTATCACCAATATCTGCTGATCGCCGACGACAGCAAGGAAAATCCGGAGAACAACGGGATCCTCGTCTTCGACCTGCGCGACCTCTTCGATCTGGGATTGAGCGCGGTCAGCGACATCACCGACACCGGGAGGCCCATCGGCCTGCACAACGGCACCTACTATTCCCAGGGAAACCGGTACATCCTGCCCCTGCGAGGCATCTGGCGGCCACAGGTCACCGGCGTGCGGTGCGCGTCCATGAGCAGCCCGCCGTGCTTCGGATATCTCGGCCTCGACCGGAGCACGAGTCCGCCGAGCGTGCTCACCGGTGAATGGTGCGACGCCCGGCAGCCCACGCCCACCTGCAGGCCGGCCTCACCGCAGGCGGCGGCCCCGACAGGCCGCGTCGCGCGGTACAGGATGGCCCCCGACAACAGCGCATGCGACCGCGGGTGCCTCGCGTACGGCTCGGACGGCAGGGCGCGCGCGACCGCGGCGTACACGCAGCCGACCCCCTGGACGCAGGGCGGCATCTCGTGGAACGGCCTCTACCAGTTCACGATGAGCAACAACAAGACGGCCACCCTGGGCCGGCGGTACGACGCGGTCCCGGGGCAGCCGCCGGTGCCGCACTTCGCGGCCAGGGGTGTGCAGGAGCTCTACTGGCACCGAGCCGGCGGCCCGGCCCAGCCTCCGATCCTGTGGTCGATCACCGAAGGGGAAGGGGTGAAGAACCGGGTGTTGTACGGCGTCAATCCCTGGATCCCGTAGGCCGGCGCGGCGAGTCGCTCTCCCCGGAGGCTCCGTCTCCGGGGAGAGCCCCCGACGCCCGCGCGAGATGGGCGGCGATGGCGTCCTCCCAGGAGCGCAGGAACGCGGGGTATCCGGCGGCGAACTCGGCCAGCTCGGCCTCCGCCCCGGCGGTCAGCGGGGTGAGGTCGTAGGTGACCGTCACGTCGCTGTGACTCTGCGGGAGGGGCGCGAGCGTCACGCCGACGGTCCCCGCGTGGACCCCCTCGCGAACGCGGGCGTAGGAGACCGACCGGCCGGGCTCACGGTCCACGACGATCCACGTGGTGGTCGCGTCATCCCCGTGGGTCTGGAACACCGTCCCGGACGCGGTGTCGTCCTCGGTCCCCTCCGGGAACCGCGGATCCCATCCCTCCACCCAGTCACGTTCGCCGTACGGCGTGAACAGCCGGAACGCCTCGGCGGGCGGGAGCGCGACCCGCAGCCGGCCGGTCAGGCGGCGACGCCGCGGCCCGGCGCTCACCTCTCCTCCAGCCGGTGGGCGTCGGCCGCGGTGAGCGTCAGGCCGTAGACCTCCCTGAGCTGCCCGATCTTCGCGAGGGTCTCCGGCCCGAACGGCGCCCTGCCCTCGAAGGCGTGCAGGACGATCCCCTCGACCAGATCGCCGAGGGACATGTCCAGGTATTCGGCCAGGCCCTTGAGCACCTTCAACGTGTTGCGCTCGATGCGCAGACCGGTCTGCGCGCGCTCAACTGTTACCATGTTACCAAGATAACATCGTTCACAGTCGTCGGTCCTGCATCTCCCAGATGTGGTCGGCCACGTGCCAGACGATGCGACGCGCGGCGTATCGGACGGGCCAGCCCTCACCACCGGGAGGGAATGCCTCGGCGGGCCGCTCGAGCGCCCGCGCGATGTCCGCGCGCATGGCGACGAGGCCGGCCTCGTCCTTGAAGGGCTTGTGCCGCACGCCGATCTTCCGGGCGTACGCGCGCTCTGCCTCCACGACGTGGGAGACCATCTTGTCCCGGTCCCTGCCCCCGCCCCTGGGGCCCTTGCGCAGTTCCTCGGGAGACGCGGCGGCCACCTCCGCGAACACCGCCCACGCCGCGCGGGCGAGGGCGGCCGTACGCGCGGCCTCCGGCGCCTCCACCGGTTCCCGGTCGAAGTCCGGGATGGCGGAGATCGCGCCGAAGTCCGTCGTGCTGTCGCCCTGCACGCGCGCGACGACCTCCGGTTCCCCCGGCGCGAACTCCAGCCCGGCCCGCTCGGCGATCACCCGGAAGCGCGGCGTGTAGTCCACGAGTGTGCCGAGCGCGGCCTCCTCGGTCTTGCCGATGCGGCACCAGCCCGGCCAGTCGATCGAACAGGCGAAGACCCTCTTGGGGCCGATTTCCAGGTAGACGCGATGGTTCATGCCGGCCAGCATGGCAGCCGTACCTGACAGGCTCCGGCAGGTTCAGACCAGGTCGATGAGATCGGCCACGGAGTTGACCACCTGGGTGGGCCGGAACGGGTACCGGTCGATCTGGTCCTTCTGCGTGACGCCGGTGAGCACGAGGATCGTGTGCAGGCCGGCCTCGATGCCGCAGACCACATCGGTGTCCATCCGGTCACCGATCATGGCGGTGGTCTCGCTGTGCGCGTCGATCTGGTTGAGCGCGCTGCGCATCATCATCGGGTTCGGCTTGCCGACGAAGTACGGCTCGACCCCGGTCGCCTTGGTGATCATCGCGGCCACCGCGCCGCAGGCCGGCAGCGAGCCCTCCGTCGAGGGGCCGATGGGGTCGGGGTTGGTCGCGATGAACCGGGCGCCGTTGTCGATCAGCCGGATCGCCCGCGTTATCGACGTGAAGCTGTAGGTGCGGGTCTCACCCAGCACGACGTAGTCCGGGTCGAGGTCGGTCAGCACGTAGCCGACCTCGTGCAGGGCCGTGGTCAGCCCCGCCTCGCCGATCACGTACGCCGAGCCCTCGGGCCGCTGGTCGGCGAGGAACTTGGCCGTGGCCAGCGCGGAGGTCCAGATCGACTCGGGCGGCACGTCCAGACCGGCCGCGCGCAGCCGTACGGACAGGTCGCGGGCGGTGTAGATCGAGTTGTTGGTGAGGACGAGGAACCGCTTCCCCGACTCCTTCAGCCGCCTGATGAACTCGTCGGCACCCGGCACCGGCTGGCCCTCGTGGACCAGCACCCCGTCCATATCGGACAACCACGACTCAATGGGCTTACGCTCGCTCATGCGTCCAAGCATGGCAGGTGGCGGAGGAGTGAAGCACATCACGCGCCGCGTCCGGAAATATCCGGATGCGACCTCAGGTTGGGCCCAGCATGAGCGATGACAACATCCGTGGGGTGCCGCGCGGGACGGCCGAGGTGCCACTGTCGATCCTGGAGCTCGCGACCGTCGGGGAGGGCACGACGCCCGGCGAGGCGCTGCGCGACGCCACCGGGCTGGCCCGGCGGGCCGAAGAGTGGGGCTACCACCGCATCTGGGTCGCCGAGCACCACGGCATGCCCGGAGTGGCCAGCTCCTCCCCGGCCGTACTCATCGCGCACCTCGCGGCGGCGACCAGGTCGATCCGGATCGGTTCCGGCGGCGTGATGCTGCCCAACCACGCCCCGCTGGTGATCGCCGAGCAGTTCGGCACGCTGCACGCCCTGCACCCCGGCCGCATCGACCTCGGCCTCGGCCGCGCCCCCGGCACCGACATGGCCACGGCCAACGCCCTGCGCCGCTCGGCCGAGGTGGACCCGGACGAGTTCCCCCAGCAGGTGGCCGAGCTGACCGGCTTCCTCGACGGCGCCTTCCCGCCCGGCCACCCCTACGAGAAGATCCAGGCGGTGCCGCGCGGCGACGACCGGCCGCCGATCTGGCTGCTCGGCTCCAGCGGGTTCAGCGCCAGGCTGGCCGGGCTGCTCGGGCTGCCGTTCGCCTTCGCCCACCACTTCAGCGCCGCCAACACCGAGCCCGCGCTCGACCTCTACCGCTCCTCCTTCCGGCCCTCGCAGGTGCTCGACCGGCCGTACGCGCTGATCGGCGTGGCGGCCGTCGCCGCCGACACCGAGGAGGAGGCGCTGCGGCAGACCATGCCGGGCGCGCTGTCGTGGCTGCGCCTGCGGCAGGGCCGGCCCGGCCGCACCCCCACTCCGGAGGAGGCGGAGGCGTACCCGTACACCCCGATGGAGCGGGAGTTCGTCCGCGAACGGCTGTCGACCGTGGTGCACGGCGACCCGCAGACCGTGCGGGCCGGGCTGGAGGAGCTGCGCAAGCGCACCGGGGCCGACGAGCTGATGATCACCACGCAGGTCCACGGCGGCGCGGCACGCCTGCGCTCCTACGAGCTGATCGCCCGCGCGTACGGAATGATCTAGGGGGCGAGGGCCTCCAGGGCCTCTTCGGCGCGGCGCATGGAGTCGCGGGGGTCGGCCTCGGGGTTGCCGATCTCCGGGTCGAAGTTGAGGTCGTGGAAGACCTCGGTCACGCCCTTGGCCGCGAGGTCCTCCACGTCCCGCCGGATCTTGTCGTAGGACCCGGTCAGCGGGCCCTCGTCCCCCGCGCGGACACGGGTGACGCCGCGGACGACGAACCGCAGCGCCTCCGGGTCGCGGCCCGCCTGCCGGGCCGACTCCTTCACGATGGCGATCTGCTGGTCGATCGTGCCCAGGTCGGCGCGGCTGGAGCTGATCCAGCCGTCGGCGATCCGCCCGGCCCGTTCCAGCGCCACCCGGGCGGTGCCGCCCAGCATGACGCTCGGCGGGGTGGCCGGTCTGGGGTCCTGGTGGGAGGCCGGCACCTCGTAGAACTCGCCCTTGTGCTCGACGACGTCCTCGGTCCAGAGCCGCCGCAGCAGGCCGACGTACTCCTCCGCGCGTCTGCCGCGCCGCTCCATCGGCACGCCGGAGGCGGCGAACTCCTCGGGCAGCCAGCCGAGCCCCAGGCCCACGTCGAGTCTGCCGCCGGACACCTCCTGCAGGGAGGCGAGCTGCTTGGCCATCAGGACCGGGGAGACGAACGGCAGGTTGAGCACGGCCACCCCGAGGCGTACCCGCTCGGTGACGGCCGCCACGTACGCGAGCGCGACGACGGGATCGTGCACGCTCCGGTAGACCGGCCCCATCGGGTTGCCGACGGGGTAGAGCAGCCGCTGGAACGCCCAGACGCCGTGATAGCCGAGTTCGTCGGCGCGGCGCGCGATCCGCTTCATGTTCTCCGGCGTCGCCCACGAGCCCGACACCGGCACGGAAAACCCAATCCTCATAACCGCACCCTAAGGGTGCCCCCTTCGATCTTCCGCCTACTGCGGTCGCCCAGGCGGTCCTCGCTACGGCGAGATCGGCGGGGGACACCCTAGGGTGTCCCCCGTGATCGAGGAACTGGCGCGGCTGGCGCGCCGCGACGGGCCGGTGACGGTTCTCAAGCAGGGCCGCGTGCTCGTGGTACGGGCCGGGGACGTCGTCGTCAAGGCCCACCCCCCGGACACCGAGGAGCACGCCCTGCGCGCCCGCCTGGAGGCGGCGGGAGACCTGCCCGGCGTCATGCTGGCCCCTCTCGGCCTCGAAAGGCTCGACGGCAGGCTCGTCACGATCTGGCCGGCGGGCGAGGCGCTGACCATCGCCGACGTGGACGCGGGCACCACCCCATGGGAGGAGGGCGGGCGGCTGCTCGCGCTGTTACACGCCCGGCCGGCGCCTCCCGGCCTTCCGCCCGCGGGCGGGCCGTCGCGGCTGCCGCGCGCCATGGCCGATCTGGCGGCCGCCGGCGTCCCCGACGCCGTCGCCGCCCCCATTTCGGCGGCGTACGCGACGCTGCCGCCCGCCCGGGACTGCGGCACGCTGACGCACGGCGACTGGCACCTCGGCCAGATCGTCCGGCACGACGGCGCGTGGCTGCTGATCGACCCCGACGACCTGGGCGGCGGCGACCCCGCCTGGGACCTGGCCCGCCCGGCCGCGTGGTACGCCGCCGGCCTGCTCGACCCCCGGGACTGGGAGCGGTTCCTGACCTCCTATCTCGCCGCGGGCGGAACGGCCGTGTCCGCCGACGATACGTGGCGGGAACTCGACGCGCCCGCCCGGGCGTTGACCGTCCAACTGGCCGCGACGGCGGTGGCCACGGCGGCGCGGGCGGGGGAACCGCCCGACGACGCCGCCATGGCCCTGGTGTCCGCCTGTGGGAGGATCGTCGCGGCCGCGGAGGCCGAGACCTGACCTAGGGAGAGTTGTCGGATGCAGTGCCCCAAGTGCCGTGGCAACATGCGGACGTTCGACCGCAACGGCGTCCACATCGAGCAGTGCGACAACTGCCGCGGCATCTTCCTCGACTACGGCGAGCTGGAGACGCTGACGCGGATGGAGTCCCAGTGGGCCCAGCAGCACTACGCTCCCCCGCCGCCGGCGCACGGCGGCCCCGCGTGGGGCGGCCACCACGGCGGCGGCCACTACGGCCACCGCCGCAACAGCTGGGTCGGCATGCTGTTCTCCAGCTGAGAGCTTTCGCGGAGGCCGCGGCCCGGATCGGGCCGCGGCCTCCCGCGTGCTCAGCGCGCGGGCTCGAGGCCCTCCGGGCCCAGCGTGAGCCACCTGGTGATCCCGATCGACTCCAGGAACGGCAGGTCGTGGGAGACCACCACGAGCGCTCCCCGGTAGGCCGACAGCGCCTGCGCGAGCTGGCGGACGCTGGCCAGGTCGAGGTTGTTGGTCGGCTCGTCCAGCAGCAGGAGCTGCGGCGCGGGCTCGGCCAGCAGCAGCGAGGCCAGCACGGCGCGGAACCGCTCGCCGCCCGACAGCGTCCCCGCCGGCCGCTCGGCCCGCCCGCCCCGGAACAGGAACCGGGCGAGGCCGGCCCTGACGGCGTTCACCGACGCGTCGGGCGCGACCGCCCGCACGTTGTCGACCAGGCTGAGCGCGTCGTCGAGCACGTCGAGCCGCTGCGGCAGGTAGCGCACCGGAACGCCTCGCCGGACCGAGCCCTCGTCCGGCGGGAGCTCCCCCAGGATCGTGCGCAGCAGCGTCGTCTTGCCCGAGCCGTTCGGCCCCAGCAGGGCGACGCGCTCCGGGCCGCGCACGACCAGGTCGCCGATCGGCCCGGCGGCCGTGCGCAGGCCGTCCAGTTCGACCACGGTGCGCCCGGCCGGCACCTCGGTCGCGGGGAGCTCCACCCGGATCTCGGCGTCGTCGCGCACCGCCTCCTCCGCCTCGGACAGCCGCTCGCGGGCCGCGGCCACCCTGTCCTCGTGCATGAGCCGGTGCTTGCCCGCCGACACCTGGGCCTGGCGCTTGCGCTCCTGCATGATGATCTTCGGCTCGCGCTTCTGCTCGTACATCTTGTTGCCGTAGCGCACGCGCCTGGCCAGCTTGGTCTGCGCCTCGGCCAGCTCGCGCCGCTGGCGGCGCAGGTCGCCCTCGGCCGCGCGGACCATCCGCTCGGCGGCCTCCCGCTCGACCGCGAGCACCTCCTCGTAATCGCTGAGCGTGCCGCCGAAGGTACGGCGGGCGGGCAGGTCGGCGATCTGGTCCACCAGGTCGAGCAGCGTGCGGTCGTGGCTGACGACGACCAGCGTCCTCGTCCACGAGGTGACGGCGTCGTACAGGCGCCGCCGCGCGTCGAGGTCGAGGTTGTTGGTCGGCTCGTCGAGCAGCAGCACGTCGGGCTCGGCGAGGAACCGCGCGGCGAGCCCGACCATCACGGTCTCGCCGCCCGAGAGCGTCGCGACGGTCCGGTCGAGGTCGATTCCCCCGAGCCCGAGACGGTCGAGCTCGGCCCGGGCGCGCTCCTCGACGTCCCAGACCACCGCGTCGTAGTTCGCCTCGCTCAGGTCGCCCCGCTCGATCGCGTGCAGCGCCTCGCGCGCCGGGGTGATCCCCAGCAGGTCGGACACCGTACGGCTCGCGCCGAGCGGGAGGTTCTGCGGCAGGTAGCCCAGCCGCCCGGTGACCGACACCGAGCCGCTGGCCGGGGTCAGCTCCCCGGCGATCAGCTTGAGCAGGGTCGACTTGCCGCTGCCGTTGACGCCGACGAGCCCGGTCCGGCCGGCGCCGAACGTGAAGTCGAGCTCCTCGAAGACGGGCGTCCCGTCGGGCCAGGAAAACGACAGATCCGTACAGACAATGGAATAAGACATGAGGCGGCTCCGGGTATCCCAAGGGCGAGATGAGAACGTACGCGTGGGACACCGCGGGCACGGGCCGCGAGAGGACACCGGAGAGAGCTCCGCCGAGGTCGCTGCGCCGGACCACCGATGGCGGCCGTGGGCGCGGTGTCGAGACCTCAGAGCTCCAAGTGACCCTCCGGGGGTGCGGCGGCAGGACGTCGATCACGATAACCGGAAGCGGCGGACGGACGCCACCGAATTAACTCGCAGGACACGGAACCGCCACCCGGAGGTCCTACCAACGGCACGGCCGAGTCGTAGTCTCAGCCGTCCCGGAAGGTGACAAAGGGCCTACCCCGCTCCACACGCCGCGGCTTCAGTCGGTAAGGTGAACCTGTCCTAACTTAGGTAAGGCTTACCGTCCGCCCGGAGGGCGATGTGTTCGCAAGTTATCTCATCGGCCTTCGCGAGGGCCTGGAGGCGACCCTCGTCGTCTCCATCCTGGTGGCCTTCCTCGTCAAGAGCGACCGCCGCGAGCGGCTGCCCCTGGTCTGGGCCGGCGTGGGCGTCGCCGTCGCGCTCTCGGTCGGGTTCGGGGCGCTGCTGACCTTCACCGCGGCCCACCTCGGCCAGCAGCAGCAGGAGCTCTTCGACGCCGTCACGTCCCTCGCCGCAACCGTCTTCGTGACCTTCATGGTCTTCTGGATGCGCACGGCCGCCCGGAAGATGTCGGGCGAGCTGCGGCAGAAGATGGGCGAGGCCCTGGAGCTCGGCGCCACGGCCGTCGTCGTGGTGGCGTTCCTGTCGGTCGCGCGCGAGGGGCTGGAGACGGCTCTGCTGTGGTTCGCCGCCGTCCAGGGCGCGACCAGCAGCGCGAGCCCGCTGATCGGCATCACGCTCGGACTGCTCACCGCGGTGGCGCTCGGCTGGGGCCTGTACCGCAGCGCCCTGCGGATCAACCTCACGAAGTTCTTCACCTGGACGGGCCTGCTGCTGATCCTGGTCGCGGCCGGGATCTTCAAGTACGGCGTGCACGACCTGCAGGAGTCGGGGCTGGTGCCCGGCCTGAACACCTACGCCTTCGACATCAGCGGCGTGCTCGACCCCAGCGCCTGGTACTCCACGCTGCTGAGCGGGATGTTCAACATCACCCCGCAGCCCAGCGTGCTGGAGGCCGCCGCCTGGGTGGTCTACCTGGTGCCCGTCCTGATCCTGTTCCTGCGGCGGCCCTCGGCGAAGGCACCGGCCAGCCCCGCCCCCAAGTCCGCCCAGCCCGCTTCCTGACCGGAGTCGACCCAATGCGCACCCCCACTGTCCTGGCCGTCGCGGCACTGGCCCTCGCCGGCCTCACCGCCTGCTCGTCCACGGAGTCGGGCTCCGGCGGCACGACCGAGGCGACCGCGGCCGGCGACGGGAAGATCGCCGTGGCCGCCACCGACACCGAGTGCAAGGTGGCGAAGTCCGAGCTGGCCGCCGGCACCTCGACCTTCTCGATCACCAACAACGGCTCGAAGGTGACCGAGTTCTACGTGTACGCGGCGGGCGACCGCATCATGGGCGAGGTCGAGAACATCGTCCCCGGGCTGACCCGCGACGTCGTGATGGAGCTGCCGGCGGGCATGTACGAGACCGCCTGCAAGCCCGGCATGACCGGCAAGGGCATCCGCGGCCCCCTCAAGGTCAGCGGCGAGAGCAAGCCGCTGACCAGCGACGCGAAGCTCGCCGAGGCCGTGGCCAGCTACAAGCGCTACATCAAGAGCCAGTCGGACACGCTGCTCGGCAAGACCAAGGAGTTCACCGAGGCGGTCAAGGCCGGCGAGGTGGACAAGGCCAAGGAGCTCTACCCGGTCGCCCGTACGTACTGGGAGCGCATCGAGCCGGTGGCCGAGGTCTTCGGCGACCTGGACCCGGCCATCGACGCCCGCGAGAACGACGTGGCGGACGGCGAGGAGTGGACGGGCTTCCACCGCCTCGAGAAGGACCTGTGGGTCAAGAAGGACGTCAAGGGCGACGGCCCGATCGCCGACAAGCTCATGACCGACGTGACCACGATCGTGGAGAAGTCCGCGGCGCTGGAGCTGTCTCCCGTGCAGCTCGCCAACGGCGCCAAGGGCCTGCTCGACGAGGTCGCCACCGGCAAGATCACCGGTGAGGAGGACCGCTACTCGCACACCGACCTGTGGGACTTCGACGCCAACCTGCAGGGCTCGAAGGCCGCCGTGCAGGCGCTGCGCCCGGTGCTCGAGGAGCGCGACCCCGACCTCGTCAAGACGCTCGACGCGAAGTTCGCCGACGCCGAGGGCACGCTCGGCGCGCACCGCAGCGGCGACGGGTGGAAGCTCCACACGGAGCTGTCCAAGGACGACCTCAGGGCGCTGTCGGACGCGATCAACGCGCTGGCCGAGCCGATCAGCAAGGTGGCCTCGGTGGTGGCCCGATGACTCGCAGGAGCACAGCGAGCGGCGGCATCAGCCGCAGACGCCTGTTCGGTCTCGGCGCTGCCGGTGTGGCCGCCGTCGGGGCCGGAGCGGTCGCCGGCCGGTCCTTCATCGAGGAGCCGGTCGCCCATGCCGCCTCCTCCTCCGACCCGGTGGCCTTCTACGGCCCGCACCAGGCGGGCATCACCACTCCCGCCCAGGACCGCCTGCACTTCGTGGCGTTCGACGTCATCACGAAGAAGAAGGCCGAGCTGGTGGAGCTGCTCCAGGAGTGGACCGCCGCCGCGGCCCGGATGACCCAGGGCAAGGACGCCGGCACCTTCGGCGCCGTGGGCGGGTCGCCCGAGGCGCCGCCGGACGACACCGGCGAGGCGCTCGGCCTGCCCGCCTCCGGGCTGACGCTGACCATCGGCTTCGGCCCGTCGCTGTTCGACGAGCGGTTCGGCCTCGCCGACCGCAGGCCGCCCGCGCTGGCCGACCTGCCCGCCTTCCCCGGTGAGGACCTGCAGCCTGAGATCTCGGGCGGGGACATCTGCGTGCAGGCGTGCGCGCACGACCCGCAGGTGGCGGTGCACGCCATCCGCAACCTCGCCAGGATCGGCTTCGGCAAGGTCTCCGTCCGCTACTCGCAGCTCGGTTTCGGGCGCACCTCGTCCACCTCCCGGTCGCAGGCGACGCCGCGCAACCTGATGGGCTTCAAGGACGGCACCAACAACCTGAAGCTCGAGGACACCGCCATGCTGCGCGACCACCTGTGGGCCGCACCCGGGGACGGCCCGGCCTGGATGGACGGCGGCACCTATCTGGTCACCCGCAAGATCCGGATGCACATCGAGACCTGGGACCGCGCCCCGCTGTCGGAGCAGGAGGCCATCTTCGGCCGCGACAAGGGCGAGGGCGCGCCGCTCACCGGGCACAAGGAGTTCGACGCGCCGGACTTCGCGAAGAAGGGCCCGGACGGGCAGCCGGTGATCGCCGGCGACGCCCACGTACGGCTCGCGCACCCCGACGCCCACGGCGGCGCGCGGCTGCTGCGGCGCGGCTACAACTTCGTGGACGGCTCCGACGGCCTCGGGCGGCTCGACGCCGGCCTGTTCTTCATCGCCTACCAGCGCGACCCGCGTAAGCAGTTCGTCCCCATCCAGCGGATGCTGGCGGAGAAGGACTCGCTGAACGAGTACATCAAGCACGTCTCCAGCGGCCTGTTCGCCTGCCCGCCCGGGGTGGTCGACGGCGGCGACTACTGGGGCCGCACGCTGTTCGCCTGACGCAGTCCCGCATCCGACACATCCGGGATGTGTATAGTCCCGGTTATGCGGATGGGCGAGGGCGTCGAGTGGGGGCTGCACTGCTGCGTGACCCTGGGCTGGCTCGACGACCAGGCCCCCGTGTCGATCCGCCGGCTGGCCGCCTGGTTCGACCTGCCGCAGGAGTACCTGAAGAAGCGGCTGCAACCGCTCGCCCGCGCCGGCATCCTCACCTCCAGCCCCGGCGTCCGGGGCGGCTGGTCGCTCGCCCGCCCGCCCGAGCGGATCACGGTGATCGAGGTGGTCACCGCCGTGGAGGGGCCGCTCGAGGCGTTCCGCTGCACGGAGATCCGCAAGCGGGGAGTGAGCGGGCGTGACGCCGGCCCCGAATTCGACCGGCCCTGCGGCATCTCGAGCCTCATGCGCCAGGCCGAGCTGGCATGGCGGCGCGAACTGGCCGGCCGTACGATCGCCGACCTGATGGAGCGGGCCCCCGCGGGCGCGGCGCGCACCCGCCGCAACTACGGCCGCATGATCGACTGAATCCTCCACCTACGGCACGGAGCATTCTCATGAGCGAAACAGGGATACAGAATGTCCCGATTGAGCGCGAAGCCGCGCCGCGAGGGCTCGGCTCGACCCTCGTCCTGGCCCTCGGGACGTTCGCCGTCGGGACCGACGCGTACGTGGTGGCGGGATTCCTGCCCGCGATGGCGCACTCGCTGCACGTGACGGAGAGCACCGCGGGGCAGTCGGCGACGGCGTTCGCCATCGCCTACGCCGTGCTGTCGCCGGTCCTGGCCACCGCGCTGGCCCGGATGCCGCGCCGCGCCCTGCTGGTGGGCGCCCTGACCGTGCTCGCCCTCGCCAACCTCGCCTCGGCGCTGGCCCCGGACTTCGGCGCGCTGATCGTCACACGTGTGGTGGCCGCGTCCGGCGCCGCGGCGTTCACGCCGAACGCCGGCGCGGTGGCCGCGTCGCTGGTCGCACCCGCGCAGCGGGGCCGGGCGCTGGCCGTCGTGGTCGGCGGCCTGACCGTCGCCACCGCCCTCGGCGTGCCCCTCGGCAACCTGGCCGGGAAGATGCTCGACTGGCGGGCGGCGCTGGGCCTGGTCGCGGTGCTGTGCGCGGTCTGCGCGGCCGGCGTGCGCGCCGCGATGCCGGCGTTGCCGGGCGGTCCGCGCGTCCCGCTGCGGGAACGGCTGGCGGCGCTGCGGCGGCCGGGAGTGGTCGCGGTGCTGCCGCTGACCACGCTCGGGCTCGCCGCCGGTTACGGGCTGTACGCCTTCGCCGTTCCCGTGATGCGCGCACTCGGGGCCGGAGCGCCGGCGGAGACCTGGCTGCTGTTCCTGTACGGCGCCGGCGCGGTCGCGGGCACCCTCGTGTCGGGCGCCATGGTGGACCGGCACGGGCCGATACCCGTGCAGGCCGTGGGGTTCGCCGTGCTCACCGTGACGCTGGCCGTCTCCGCCTGGGCGGCCGGGGCGGGCACGCACTGGCCGCCGCTGACCGCCTCGCTGATGGCGGCGTGGGGCGCGGCGACCTGGTTCCAGACCCCGGCCCAGCAGGTCCGCCTGATCAACGCGGCGCCCCGGCAGACCGCCGTGGTCGTCGGGCTGAACTCGTCGGCGTTGTACGCCGGGATCGGCCTCGGCACGGCGCTGGGCGGCGCCCTGCTCGCGGTCGGCCCCTCCGTGGCGCTCGCCGTCTGCGCGGGACTGGCCCTGATGTGCCTGCCCTACCTCGGCGTCACCCGCCGCCATCGCTGATCACAGTGCTGATCACAGTGCTGATCACAGTGCTGATCACAGGCGCGACTCGTATAAGGCCCTGGCCTTCTCGATCAGGTCGAGGTGGTCGCGGAGCTGGGCCCGGGTCCGCAGGCGGGCCCTGGCCCTGACCAGCTCGTCGAGCAGGTCCAGCCACCGCAGGCACCAGCGCACGTCGTCCTCTCTGGCCACGTGCCGTCCACGCACGTCCAGGTAGACGGGGCTGGTGTGGGCGTACGCGCGCCCGCGCGGGGACCGCGGATGGGGGCCGCCGCGGACCACCGCGACCACGTAGTCGGCGTCGCCCACGGGCAGGGACGCGGTGATCTCGGGGCCCGGCCCCTCGGCGAGCACGCCGGC
Organism: Microbispora sp. ZYX-F-249; assembly: GCF_039649665.1. Lineage (NCBI taxonomy): Bacteria > Bacillati > Actinomycetota > Actinomycetes > Streptosporangiales > Streptosporangiaceae > Microbispora > Microbispora maris. The sequence continues at coordinate 80,943 of NZ_JBDJAW010000027.1, forward strand.
GGCGGTCCTGATCTCGACGTGCTCCACCTCGGCCCCGACGGCCCGCGCCCGCACCGCCACCGTCTCGCCGCCGTCCAGGTCGAGCCTCTCCCCCGGCCCCAGGCCGTTCACCGTGAGCTCCAGCCAGGGGCCGGTGGTGGCGAACGTACGCCCCCGCCGTACGGCCTCGGCGAACGACTCGGCGCTCAGCGGCCCGTCCACCCGTGCGTAGACGCGCTCCCAGCCCGGCGGGCTGGAGACCGTGTCCTGACGGGTGAACGACAGCATGGTGTCGGTGCCGGCGAGCACGGCGAGCCGGTTGCCCGCGCCGACCAGCCTCCGGTAGACCTCGGCGGTGCCCGGCTCGGGCGACAGGTCGCTGAAATGGAGCACCTCCACTCCGTCCACCAGGCCGAGCGCCGCGTCCACGACCAGGGCGCGGCCGGTGCAGTTCCTGGTTCCCTCGCCCACGACGTCCCCGGGAGAGGAGATCGGGCCGTGGAAGGGGTGCGCGTACCCGAGCACGGCGCGCGGCTCCCGCAGGTCGCCGCAGATCGCGGCGTTGGGCGGCCAGTCGGCGTCGCCGCCGAAGCCCGTGTGGTAGACGGCGGGCGGCACGGCCACTCCGAAGACGTGGACGTGCCCGAACAGGTCGTTGCGATACTCCACGCCCATCCGGGCCACGTGCCCGGCGTCCGACCACGGCAGGTCGCGCCCGGCCCAGTGCTGGAGCGCCTCCCGGTCGTAGACGCGCTCTCCGGCGACGTTGCCCGCGACGAGGTTGAGCACGTGCAGGTCCTCGCCGAGCTGGGCCGCGGCCGCCGCCGCCGGGGCGGCGACCAGGTCGCCCGCCCAGTTCATGTGGACGTGCAGGTCGGCGCCGTACCATCCGAGGGCGGCCGCGTCGTACAACCGCTGCGGCGCGAGCCCGACCAGGGTCTCCTCCCCCGTCCTGGGAACGACCGTCGTCTCGGCGACGCCGTACTCCATGCCGCGCGTGACCCGGATCGTCACCGGCTCGGCGGGCACGGCCAGCACGACGTCGTCGCCGTGGAAGAACGGCACGTCGTCGTTGTCACGCCGTTCCGGCACGCCCTCCGGGTACCATCCGTGGCCGCCCGGCGAGGTGACGCTCCACCGGCACGGGAAGCCGGCGCGCAACCGCAGCCGCGCGGCCGGCGCGGGCCGGACCAGCCCGGACAGGTCCACCGGCGCGCCGTCCACGGTGAGGACGGTCGCGGTCGTCACGTCGAGGAGCCTGGCCCCGCCCGCCGCGATGCCGTACGGCACGCCGTCGGCGGTCACCTCCACCGGGTGCGGCAGCGCGGAGTCGACCAGCAGGGCCACGGGCACCGGCCCCGGCGACAGCAGCGGCCGGGCCGGGCCGTGCTCCAGGCGGTGCTCCATACTGTGCCCGTCCGTGGTCAGCCGCAGCGCCACCAGGCCCCGGGGGACCTCGCCGTCCAGGGCGTCACGGAACTCCGCGTCGAGGTCGGGCCGGATGCTCATCCGGTCGGCCTCCTCCGGAAACCGGAGGAACGGCATCATCCGGACGTATCCCAGTGGGGGCTCTCCCCAGGTCATGCCGTGCGCGGACAGCAACGCCCGGTATTCCCGCAGAGCACGCTCCACCTGCGGCGGCATCAACGGATCGTGGTTCATCGCACCTCCCCGTAATCGAAAGCGGGCACATCGTGGCACGGTTTCGGCCGGGGAAAACGTGCAACAGTGCATTCCCGGTTACAGGGGTAGCGATCTTTCTCACTCGGGAGGAAAGGTGATCTCCCGAGTGTCAATCGCGCCGCCGGCAGGCAGGAAGGCCGCCAGGATCCGGTCGGCCGCCAGCGCCGGGGTCAGGGTGCCGTCCAGGACCTGCCGTTCGATCTCGGGGGCGATTTCCGCGGTCGAGTCGCGGAGCATGGCCAGCAGCCGGTCGCGCACCAGCGCCCAGGTCCACTCGACCTGCTGGCGGCTGCGCCTGGCGGCGAGGTCTGCCCCGTCCTGGTGGCGCACGACGTGCCGCCACAGCTCCTCCAGCCCCGCGCCGGTCAGGCCGCTGCAGGTGAGCACGGGCGTGGCCGCGCGCAGCAGCCGCAGCGCCCCGGACAGCTCGCGCGCCGCCTTGCGCGCGGCCATCTCGTGCTCGCCGTCGGCCTTGTTGACCGCGATGACGTCGGCCAGCTCCAGCACGCCCTTCTTGATCCCCTGGAGCTGGTCTCCGGTGCGGGCGAGGGTGAGCAGGAGGAACGTGTCGACCATGTCGGCGACCGCGGTCTCCGACTGGCCGACCCCGACCGTCTCGACGAGCACGATGTCGTAGCCCGCCGCCTCCACGACGACGATGGCCTCCCGGGTGGCCTTGGCCACGCCGCCGAGTGTCCCGGCCGTGGGGGACGGCCGGATGAAGGCGTTCGGATCGGCCGACAGCCTGGCCATCCGGGTCTTGTCCCCCAGGATGCTGCCGCCCGAGCGCCGCGACGAGGGGTCGACGGCCAGCACGGCCACCCGGTGGCCCTGCCCGGTGAGATGGGTGCCGAGCGCCTCGATGAAGGTCGACTTGCCGACTCCGGGCACCCCGGAAACGCCCACCCTGCGGGCCTTGCCGGAGTGCGGGGTGAGCTCGACCAGCAGCCGCTGCGCCATCTCCCGGTGGTCGGCCCTGGTCGACTCCACCAGAGTGATCGCGCGGGCGGTCCACCGCCGGTCGCCCGCCAGCACGCCCTCGGCGTAGTCCTCGATGGCCGGTGCGGTCACCGGTGACCCAGCCGGGCCGACAGCTCGCGCAGCAGCTCCAGGGCCGCGTCGGCGATCACCGTGCCGGGCAGGAAGATCGCCGAGGCGCCCGCGGCCCGCAGCTCCTCGACGTCGGCCGGTGGGATCACACCGCCGACCACGATCATGATGTCCTCCGCGCCCAGGCCGGCGAGCGCCCGCCGCAGCGCGGGCACCAGCGTCAGGTGCCCGGCCGCCAGCGAGGAGACCCCCACCACGTGCACGTCGGCCTCGACGGCCTGCCGCGCGACCTCCTCGGGCGTCTGGAACAGCGGGCCGACGTCGACGTCGAAGCCGAGGTCGGCGAAGCCGCTCGCGATCACCTTCTGGCCCCGGTCGTGGCCGTCCTGGCCCATCTTCGCGACAAGGATCCGGGGCCGGCGGCCCTCGGCCTTCTCGAACTGCGCGCACGCCTCGCGGACCCGGTCCGCGGCGTCGCCCACCTCCGCGCGGTACACGCCCGATATCGTACGGATCTGCGCGGAGTGCCGTCCGAAGACCTTCTCCAGCGCGTCGGAGATCTCCCCGACCGTCGCCTTGGCCCGGGCCGCGTTCACGGCGAGGTCCAGCAGGTTCTCCCCGGCGGCCGCGCCCTTCGTCAGCGCCTCCAGCGCCCCGGCCACGGCGTCGGCCGAACGCTCCTCGCGCAGCCTGCGGAGCTTGTCGATCTGCTGGTTGCGGACGGCGGTGTTGTCGACCTTGAGCACCTCGATCGGCTCGTCCTCCTCGGGGCGGTACTTGTTCACGCCGATCACCGGCTGCCTGCCGGAGTCGATGCGGGCCTGGGTGCGGGCCGCCGCCTCCTCGATACGCATCTTGGGCAGCCCCTGGTCGATCGCCCGCGCCATGCCGCCGGCCCGCTCGACCTCCTGGATGTGGCCCCAGGCCGCCCGCGCCAGCTCGCGGGTCAGCCGCTCGACGTAGTAGGAGCCGCCCCACGGGTCGATCACCCGCGTCGTTCCCGACTCCTGCTGGAGCAGCAGCTGGGTGTTGCGGGCGATCCGCGCCGAGAAGTCGGTCGGCAGCGCGAGCGCCTCGTCCAGGGCGTTGGTGTGCAGCGACTGCGTGTGGCCCTGGGTGGCCGCCATCGCCTCGACGCAGGTCCGCACGACGTTGTTGAACACGTCCTGCGCGGTCAGCGACCATCCGGAGGTCTGGCTGTGCGTGCGCAGCGACAGCGACTTGGGGTTCTCCGGGCCGAAGCCCTTGACGAGACGGGCCCACAGCAGCCGGGCGGCGCGGAGCTTGGCGACCTCCGTGAAGAAGTTCATGCCGATGCACCAGAAGAACGACAGGCGCGGCGCGAACTCGTCGATGCCCAGCCCCGCCTGGACGCCCGCGCGCAGGTACTCCACCCCGTCGGCCAGCGTGTAGGCGAGCTCCAGGTCGCAGGTCGCCCCGGCCTCCTGGATGTGGTAGCCGGAGATCGAGATGGAGTTGAACTTCGGCATCTTCTTGGAGGTGTACTCGAAGATGTCGGAGATGATCCGCATCGAGGGGCCCGGCGGGTAGATGTAGGTGTTGCGGACCATGAACTCCTTGAGGATGTCGTTCTGGATGGTCCCCGCCAGTTTGTCGGGCGTGACGCCCTGCTCCTCGGCCGCGACGATGTAGAGCGCCAGGATCGGCAGCACCGCGCCGTTCATGGTCATCGACACGCTCATCCGGTCGAGCGGGATCCCGTCGAACAGCTGCCGCATGTCGTAGATCGAGTCGATCGCCACGCCGGCCATGCCGACGTCGCCGGCGACGCGGGGGTGATCGGAGTCGTAGCCCCGGTGGGTCGCGAGGTCGAAGGCGACCGACAGGCCCTTCTGCCCGGCCGCCAGGTTCCGCCGGTAGAACGCGTTGGACTCCTCCGCCGTGGAGAACCCGGCGTACTGCCGGATGGTCCACGGCTGGGTGACGTACATCGTCGGGTAGGGGCCGCGCAGGAAGGGCGCGATGCCCGGGTAGGTCCCGAGGGACGGGCCGTCCGCGAGGTCGGCGGCCGTGTAGAACGGCTTGACCGCGATGCCCTCGGGGGTCTCCCACACCGCGTCACCCCACACCGCGTCACCGGCGTGGACGTCCGGCGCCGCGGCGCTCGACCCCAGGTCAATTTCCGAGAAATCCGGAATCATCGGTTCACTCCCAGGTCGTCGAACGTCGTGCGCAGCACCTCGAGCGCGTCGCATCCCGCGTACAAGGTGGCGTCCACCCCCTCATACTCCCCCTTTCCGGCCAGCCAGACCCTGCGCGCCCCGGCCTCCCGCAGCGCCGCGGCGACGGCCGCCGCGTGCTCGCCGTACAGCCGGTCGCTGGAGCACAGGCAGGCCACGGGAGTGCCGCGGTCGCGGAAGGCGGCGGCGATCGCGGCCGGGTCGGTGCCGGGGCCGCTGGTGACGGTCGCGACGCCGCCCGCCGCGAACAGGTTGGCGGCGAACGCCGCCCTGGCGGTGTGCGCGGCGACCGGCCCGATGGTGGCGAGGAACACCGAAGGCCGGCTCGGCTGGGCGTCGGCGAGGTCGCGCAGCGCCTCGAACTCCTCGGCGTAGCGCATCACCGGCAGCCCCCCACCGGAGGTGGCGGCGAGCCCGGGGCCGGGCCGCCGGGACACCGGCCTCTCATTCAGGTCCGGGAACTCGCTGACCCCGGTGACCGGGTCGCGCCGGTGGGCGAGGTTGTCCGCCCGCCCGGCCCTGGTCGCCGCCAGCCGCTCGGGGACCAGCCGCTCGAGCGCGGCCGCCATGCCACCGGCCCGCTCGATCTCCTGGAACCACTCCCAGGCCCGGGCGGCGAGGTCGTCGGTGAGCCGCTCCACGTACCACGAGCCGCCGGCCGGGTCGGCCACCCGGGCGACGTTGGCCTCCTCCACCAGGAGTGACTGGGTGTTGCGTGCGATGCGCCGCGCGAACGCGTCGGGCAGCCCGAGACAGGCGTCGAACGGCTGGACGGTCACCGCGTCCGCCCCGCCCACCCCGGCCGCGAAGCAGGCGAGGGTCGTGCGGAGCATGTTCACCCACGGGTCCCGGACGGTCATCATCGCCGAGGAGGTGACCGCGTGCTGGAGCTGGGCTCCCGGGCCACCGATCACCTCGGCGATCCGCGCCCACATCCGCCGGGCGGCCCGGAGCTTGGCGATGGTGAGGAACTGGTCGGCGGTCGCGGCGTACCGGAACTCGAGCTGCCCGAACGCCTGCTCGGCCGTCAGGCCCGCGCCGGTCAGCGCCCGCAGGTAGGCGACGCCGGTCGCGATCGAACAGCCCAGCTCCTCGGCGTCGGCGCCGCCCGCGTCGTGGTACGGCAGGGCGTCGACGGTGATCGCCCGCAGGCCGGGGTGGTCCGCGGCGCAGCGGCGGGCGAGCGCCACGGCCCCATCCAGACCGGCGGCACCGGTGTCCACGCCGGCGCCGGTGCGGGCGGCCAGCCCTATCGGGTCGGCGCCGAGGTTGCCCCCGGGCACCGGGACTCCGCCGACCAGGCGCAGGAACGCCTGCGCCGCCTGCGCCGTACGCGGGCCGGCGTCGAGGACGACCGGGGCGAGGTCGAGCAGGACGCCGTCCAGCACGGCCGGCAGCGCGGCCGGGTCGATCGCGTTCAGGTCGAGCCACAGGGACGTGACGCCGTTCTCCAGGTCGGCGTGGATCGCCTCCCGCGTCGCGGCCGGATCGGGATCGGCGTGCCGCTGCCGCACGTCCCAGGGGCCGGGGCCGCGCACCACGCGGGGCGTCCGCGGCAGGTCGGCGGCGTCGTACAGCGGCGCCACGCCGACTGCGTCGTAGGTCGTGGTGGCCAGGGCGTCCTCGACCGCGTCCGGCGGGCCGTCCCAGCCGGATCTGCGCAGCACGTCCGCCGCGAGCGCCCGCCACTGCTCGCGCGTGGCCTGCGGGAACCCCGCTGCGGGATCGGCGAGATCGTCGAGTTCAACAGGCGGCACCGTCATGCACCGGATGCTAGATGCACCGGCGCCGCCCAGGGGTCGCGGGGTCCCGGTCTGTGGACAACCCCGACCGAGTGACTACTCGCGCGCGAAGGCGGCGTTCCAGGTGTCGGGGCCGACGACGCCGTCCACGTCGAGGTGCCGGTCCTTCTGGAATTTGCGGCACACCTCCTGGGAGTCCGGCCCGTACGCGCCGTCGACGGCGATGTCGTAACCGAGCTCCTTCATCCGGGCCTGCCATGTGCGCACGTCGTCGCCGCGCATGACGGGCGGATACCTGAGCAGACGGCCCGGCCACTTCTGCGACGGCCCCGGCTCCGGCTCGGGCTCCGGCTGGGTGGTGCCGGGGCGCGGCGCGCCCTTCCTGACCCAGGCGTACAGCGGGTCGCCCGGGCAGTCGGTGGAATAGCCGTCGCGGTGGCCCTTGATCTCCTTGCCCGCGCCGCCCTTGGCGCGCAGGTATTCCACCGCGTCCAGGATCGCGTGCAGGATGCCGTCGGTCGGCTGCACCAGCCCGGCGTTGCCGACGAGACCGAGCACCGCGTAGTGGCCGGAGTTCAGGCCGGGGCCGTTGGCGGCCGGCAGGTGTCCCGGCCCACGGCCGACGAAGACCTTCCGATGGGGACACGCCACCATGGAGTATCCGATGTCGATCCAGCCGTTGCCGTCGATGTGGAAGTCCTGAATCGACTTCACCATCGCCACGCACTTGGCGTGGTCGTTCACGATGCCCGGATCCACACGGCCGCCGGTGTAATGGACCTTCACGCCGCGCGTGGATGCCAGCGACGAGTACGAGCCCCTGGGAGGACGCGCGCCCCATTCAGCGCGGGACACGAGATCGATGGCCACAGTGCTCTCCGTTGCAAACCGTACGACTGGACACCGAGCGTAGCGGTAACGCCCCAGCAGCTACTGCTTTTTGCCCAGATAGAACGGCTTAAACGGCAGGCAAAGTGAATAAGGCGATAAATCCAATCGACAGAGGGAGACATTCGTCGAGATCATGGCTGTATGTCCGTTGTCAAGGAGGTCGATTTCACTCCTCACTCCACGCCCCCGGCGTCGGTGCCGATGCGGATCTGGCTCGACGACTCCGACAGCCCGGCCGACGTGATCGACGCGATGGCCCTGTCGCCGTTCGCCACCGGGGAGCAGCCCTGGTCGCGCACGGCCAACCTCACGCGGATCCGCGCCGGCGCCCCGCTGACCCCCGAGGGCGGCCGCGTGCTGCGCGTCGCGCAGCACACCGACGGGTACGAGTCGCGGCTCATCGCGGGCGAGGGATGGACGCTGCGGGTGGTCCGCAACTCCAACCGGTCCGCGACGCTGACCGCCACGGCCGTCAGCGAGGAGCTCGCCGGATCGGTCCTGGAGCAGGCGACCAGGGACGCGGAGGAGGCCGCCCCCGACTCCGACCACGTCCGGATGGGCTTCTGGTGGCGGTCGAGCCACGGCCCTCACCGCTCGGCCAAGCCCATCACCACCTCGTCCTGGCAGGAGATCAGGCGCAACTACCCCCGTGCCGCCGCCGGCCGCCTGGACGCCCTCATGGCGACCACCGCGGCCGACGTGACGGGCCGGCTGGTCCTCCTGCACGGCCCGCCCGGGACCGGCAAGACCACGCTGCTGCGCACGCTCGCCCGCGAGTGGGCGTCCTGGTGCCAGGTCGACTGCGTGCTCGACCCCGAGCTGCTGTTCAACGACCCCGGCTATCTCATGGACGTCGCCGTGGGCTGGGACGGCCCGGGCGAGGACGACGAGCCGCGCTGGCGGCTGCTGGTCCTGGAGGACTGCGACGAGCTGATCCGCGCCGAGGCCAAGCAGTCCACGGGCCAGGGCCTGTCGCGCCTGCTCAACCTGACCGACGGTCTCCTCGGCCAGGGCAGGGACGTGCTCGTGGCGATCACGACGAACGAGGACCTCAGCCGGCTCCATCCGGCCGTCGTACGGCCCGGGCGGTGCCTGGCCCAGGTCGAGGTCGGCCGCTTCGAGGCGGACCAGGCGGCCCGCTGGCTGGGCCGCACGGACGGCGTGAGCCCCGGCGGGACGACGCTCGCCGAGCTGTTCGCCCTGCGCGACGGCCGCCCGGGCGCCGCCGAGGAACCCGCCCCCGCGATCGGCCTCTATCTCTGAGCTGATCACGGCGGCCGATGCCGTACTGTCCCATGTGTCGGATACGTAAACCATCCGATGTGCCAGGTCGGGGCGGTAACAACAATCGGCGAGGTGGTCACCCTGCTGTCGGCCGGACCGAGCCCCCAGGCGAGCCCCGTCGTCCTCCACCGGTGGTCCGTCGAGGCCCGGGAGACGGGGACGGCGAAATACCTGGACCCGTTCGCGCCCGGCGGCGAGCGGGAGTGGCCCTACACGCGCTGGACGTCCCCGGAGCGGGAGATCGGCTTCGCGGCGACCGAGCTGGTGCCCTCGTGGACGGCCGCCGCGCCGCCCGGCGCCTGGCTGGAGATCGAGATCCAGGCGCGCACCGTCACCGGCGCCCTGACCAAGTGGTACGTCATGGGCCGGTGGGCCGAGACCGACACCGACATCCACCGCACGTCGCTGCCCGGTCAGGGGGACGCCGACGGGGACGTCGCCGTGGACACCTTCGTCGCCGCCCGCCCCGTCACGTCGTACCGCGTGCGCGCCACCCTGTACGGCAGCGGCGGCGGCGTGCGCTCGCTGGCCGTGATGGCCTCGGCCGTGGGGCAGGCGGGCAGAGGCGGCCGGCCGGCGCCGCGGGCGGTCGAGCTCGACGTGCCGCGCCGTTCGCAGAAGGCCCACGCGGGGCACTATCCCCAGTGGGACGGCGGCGGGGAGTCCTGGTGCAGCCCCGCGTCGTTCACGATGGTGCTGGGCTACTGGGGGTGCGGGCCCGCCCCGGCCGAGCTCGCCTGGGTCTCCCCCGGCGACCCGTGCCCGGCGGTCGACCACGCCGCGCGCGACATGTACGACCACAGTTACCAGGGGACCGGCAACTGGCCCTTCGGCGTCGCGTACGCCGGGCGGTACGGGCTGGACGGCTTCGTCACGCGGCTGCGCTCGCTGGCCGAGCTGGAGCGGTTCATCGCCGCCGGGATCCCGGTGATCACCTCGCAGGCGTTCCGCGATCACGAGCTGCCGGGTGCCGGATACTCCACCGGCGGGCACATCATGGTCGTCACGGGGTTCACGGCCGACGGCGACGTGATCGCGAACGACCCGGCGGCGCCGGACGACGACGACGTTCGGCGGGTGTACCCGCGCGCGGCGTTCGAGCACGTCTGGCTGCGCGCCACGAGCAGCGGGGGGATCGCGCACATCGTGCATCCCCCCGGCACTCCGCTTCCAGACTCCGGGGGGAACTGGTGACGATTCGGGCCGTCGACGTCGCGCGGGTGGACGACCGCCCGCTGTGGGTGGAGATCTCGGGAGACGAGGTCTGGTGGGACGAGCCGCGCCCGCGGGAGGGCGGCCGGCGCTGCGTGGTGCGGCGCCGGGCCGACGGCGTGATCGAGGACGTGCTCCCGCAGGGCTGGAACGCCAGGAACCGGGTGATGGAGTACGGCGGGCGGTCCTGGCGGGCGCACGAGGGCAGTCTGGTGTTCACCAACTGGGCGGACGGGCGGATCTACCTGTGCTCCCCCGGAGGGGAGCCGGTCCCGCTCACGCCCGGCGACGCCGCCCGCTACGCCGACCTGGTCGTCCACGGCGGCGAGGTCTGGTGCGTGCGGGAGCGGGGCGACGCCCGCAACTGCGAGCGTGACATCGTCGCGGTGCCGCTCGACGGCTCTCCGCTGCGCAGCGTGGTGAACAGTCACCACTTCCTGATGAACCCGCGCGTGTCGCCGGACGGGCGGACGCTCGCGTGGATCGGCTGGAACCACCCGGACATGCCCTGGGACGCCACCGAGCTGTGCGTCGGGCCGGTGGAGGGCGGCCCCCACCGCGTCCTGCTGTCCGGCGCGTCCACCTGCCACGCCGAGTGGCGCGACGACGACGGCCTGTACGCCGTCACCGACCCCACCGGCTGGTGGAACATCCACCTCGTCGGGCTGGACGGCACGGCGCGCGACCTGACCCCGATGCCGCTGGAGTTCGGCGACGCCACCTGGAAGATCGGCGGGACGTTCTTCACCGTCGCGGACGGACGGATCGCCACCGTGTACGGCACGGCCGACGAGCGGCGGCTCGGCGTCGTCGACGACCCCGCCGGCGCGAATCCCATCCGGGACGTGGGCGGCGGCTACACCCACTGGGTGCCCGCCCTGTCGGCCCGGGGCTCCCGGGTCGTGGGCGTGGCGGCGTCGCCCCTGCGGCCGTACGAGGTGGTGCGGGTCGACCTGGACACCGGGGCGCACGAGGTGCTGTCCCCCGGCAAACCGGTGCCCGGGGACGCCGAGCTGCCCACGCCCGAGGCCGTGGCCGTCGAGGGGGTCCACGCGCACCTGTACGCCCCGGCCGGCGGCGAGCCCGCGCCGTACGTGGTGTTCGTGCACGGCGGGCCGACCAGTTCGGCCGCGCCGGTGCTCGACCTGGAGATCGCGTACTTCACCAGCAGGGGGATCGGCGTCGCCGAGGTCAACTACGGCGGCTCCACCGGCTACGGACGGGCCTACCGCGAGCGGCTGCGGCACAACTGGGGCGTGGTCGACGTCCGCGACTGCGAGACGGTGGCGCGGTGGCTGCTGGACACCGGGCGGGCGGAGAAGGTCGCGATCAGGGGCGGCAGCGCGGGCGGCTGGACGTCGATGGCCGCGCTCGTGCACAGCGACGTCTTCTGCGGCGCGGTGTCCCACTACGGCATCTCCGACCCCGAGCACTGGGCGGCCGAGACGCACGACTTCGAGTCGCGCTACCTCGACGGGTTGATCGGCCCGCTGCCGGAGACCCGGCAGCGCTACGTGGACAGGTCGCCGGAGCTGCACGCGGAGCGGGCGTCCGGCCCGGCCCTGCTCCTGCACGGCCTGGAGGACAAGGTGGTCGATCCGGCGCAGTCGGAGCGCTTCGCCGCCGCGCTGGCCCGCCACGGGCACCGGTGGGCGTACCTCACCTTCGAGGGGGAACAGCACGGCTGGCGGCGCGAGGAGACCATCGTCCGGGCGCTGGAGGCCGAGCTGGCGTTCTACGGGATCGTCTTCGGCTTTCCCACACCCGAGGTGCCGCCGCTCAAGCTGGAAGGTGGGATGTTGTGAGCGAGGTCGCGGCGATCTGCTCGGAGCTGCTGCGGATCGACACCACCAACGACGGGTCCGGCGACGGGCCGGGCGAGCGGCGCGCCGCCGAGTACGTGGCGTCCCTGCTCGCCGAGGTCGGCATCGAGCCGGTGGTGTTCGAGTCGGCGCCGCGCCGCACCAGCGTGGTGGCCCGCATCCCGGGCGACAGCCCGGACGCGCTGCTCCTGCACGGGCATCTCGACGTCGTGCCCGCCGACCCGGCCGAATGGCGTACGCACCCGTTCTCGGGGGAGATCGAGGACGGCTGCGTGCACGGCCGGGGCGCGGTCGACATGAAGGGCACGCTCGCCATGACCCTCGCCTGGGCCCGCGAGAACGCCCGCAGGGGCGTGCGCCCCCGGCGCGACCTCGTGCTGGCGTTCCTCGCCGACGAGGAGTCCACCGGCGAGTACGGCGCGGGCCACGCGGTCGAGCGGCACCGCGACCTGTTCGACGGCTGCACGGAGGCGATCAGCGAGTCCGGCGGCTTCTCCTGGTACGAGGGCGACGTCCGCATCTACCCGGTGGCCGTCGGGGAGCGCGGCACGGCCTGGATGCGCCTGACCGCCCGCGGCGTGCCCGGTCACGGGTCCAAGCCCGCCGTGGACAACCCCGTGGCCGAGCTCGCCCGGGCCCTCGCCCGCCTCGCCGACCACACCTGGCCCGTACGGCTGACGCCCGAGGTGGCCCGGCTGATCGAGGAGCTGTCGCGGGCGCTCGGCCGGCCGATCGACGCCGAGCGGCTGGAGGAGGAGATCGAACGGATCCCGCGCGCGGCCGCGCTGTTCAAGGGCGTGCTGCGCAACTCGGCGAACCCGACCATGCTCGACGCGGGATACAAGGTCAACGTCATCCCCGGCACGGCCGAGGCCCACGTGGACGGCCGGTTCCTGCCCGGGCAGCGCGAGGAGTTCCTGGAGACCGTCGACCGGCTGCTCGGCCCGAAGGTCACCCGTGAGTTCGTCAGCTTCGAGGAGGCCGTCTCCTCCCCCGCCGACGGGCTGTTCGACGAGCTCACCGCCGCCCTGCTCGCCGAGGACCCCACCGGCAGGCCCGTGCCGTACGTCATGACCGGCGGCACCGACGCCAAGTGGTTCGCCAGGATCGGCATCAGGGGCTACGGCTTCGCGCCGCTGCTCCTGCCGCCGGACCTCGACTACTTCGGCATGTTCCACGGCCTCGACGAGCGGGTGCCCGTCGAGGGCCTGGAGTTCGGCGTACGCGTCCTCGACCGGCTGCTCGTCGCGCCGTGAAACCGTAGCGGCCGTAGGAACGCTCAGCCCTGGTAGAAGATCATGTCGACGCCGGAGACGGCGTACCGGACGAGGGTAGCCCCGGTCAGGTCCGCGTGAGCGCCGGCGCTCTCGCTCAGGCACACCTGTCCCGGCGCGGCGAGGTCCTGGGCCATCTTGGACGCCTGGTTCACCGGCGCGCCGGCCACGTCGCGGCCGCCGTCCGGCGTCCGGCCGGACAGCACCGGCCCGCTGTCCACTCCGATGCGGCAGGTCATGCCGGCCTGCGCCAGGGCGGTCCGCAACTCCAGGGCGAACGACACGGCGGGCCCGGGCCGGTCGAACAGGTAGATGGCGAGCGGACCGGCGACCTTGACCTCGACGGCGCCCTCCGCGGGCAGCAGGCGCAGGCCCGTCTCCCGCATGCGGGCCGACAGGTCCAGGCCCCGCAGGAGCGCGACCTCGGCCGTCTCCTCCCCGGCTTCCTCCCCCCGCTCGGCCAGCACCACCGTCCGCTCACGCAGGTGCCTTCCCGCGAGCGTCGCGGCGGAAGCGGCGTCCTGCGGGTCCAGGCGCAGCAGGTCCTCGTAGAAGGCGGCGGAGTAGGGGATGGGATACCACCGGCCGTCCGCGGGCTCCGCGCCGCCGGCCCGCGGGCCGTCCAGGACCCGGTAGACCGCGCCCAGAAACCCGTCGGGCCCGTCCTTGCGGCGCAGGACGAATCCGTGGTCCACGGGCAGCCGTTCGGCCACGGCCTCCGTCACCGCTATCTCGCCCCCCTCGGTGTGGTTCTCCGCGAGACGCTCGATGGCGTCGGCCTCCGCGCCGTACAGGCCGCCGTCCAGGTCGTAGTAGTCGCCGTGGTGGACGCCGATGCCGACGCGGATCCGGCAGGTGGGCCCGATCTCGTCCTGCGCCCGCAGCAGGGCCGACAGCAGCGTCCCCGCGTCGGTCGACGCGGGATGGAACATCTGCGCGTTGTCGGCCGCCCAGACGCCGACGGCCCGGCCGCCCGCGCCGGTCCCGTACGCGTGCAGGACGCGTTTGGGCCCGTCGATGAGCGCCAGCACCTCCAGCAGGCCGAGGCTGCGGCTCAGTCTGGTCAGCCCGGCGGAGTCGGAGACCACGCTGTATCCGGTCGTGAGGTGCGCGCCGAGCAGGCGCCGCGCGTCGGCGGCGGTGCGGCCGCTCGCGCGCCACTGGCCGACCAGCGTCAGCGGCAGGCCGGGAGCCGCGTCCCTGGCGAGGTCGAAGGAGCCCGGATCGTGCCGGGCGGCGGGGAGATCGGTGGACATGGGCGCACGCTAGCTCACCGTACGCGTTCATCCCATCGCGATGAGCGACGAAGCTGGAGCCTCAGCGCAGGCGGGGATCGAGGGCGTCGCGCACGACGTCGCCGAGCATGAGGAAGCTCAGCACGGTCGCGGTGAGGAACAGCGCGGGGAAGACCAGCAGGTGCGGGTGGTCGGCGAAGAACGTCTGGGCGATGTTCAGCTGCAGGCCCCACGACACGTCGGGGTACTGCAGGCCGACGCCGAGGTAGTCGAGGGTGGCCTCGCCCGCGATGACGTTCCCGACGTTAAGCATGGCCACCACGATGACCGGCGCGATCGCGTTGGGCAGGATGTGCCGGAACATCAGCCTGCGGTCGCTCGCGCCCAGCATGCGGGCGGCGGCCACGAAGTCCATGTCCTTGACGGCGATGACCTGGCCGCGCATCAGCCGGGTCATGGTCGTCCAGCCGAGCAGCACGAGGACCAGCGTCATCGCCCATATCCCGTGGTCGGGGAAGGCCACCAGCACGACGGTCGCGCCCAGCACGAACGGGATGCCGAAGAACACGTCGGTGACCCGGGAGATGACCGCGTCGGCGACGCCCCCGTAGTAGCCGCCGATCAGCCCGAGCACGATGGAGATCAGCAGGGCGAAGACGGTGACCGCGACGCCGACCACGATGGACGCCCGGGTGCCGTGCACGACCTGCGACCAGTAGTCGCAGCCCTGCAGGTCCCACCCGAACAACGCGCCGTCGGCCGGGCCGCGTTTGGACATGCGCAGGTCGCAGGCCTCGTTGGGGCCGAGACGGGCGAACAGCCCGGGGAAGGCCGCCATCGCCAGGGCGACCAGCAGGACGGCGGTGGAGAACCAGAAGACCACGCGGCCGCGCAGTTCCGCCCAGGCGTCACGCGCGAGCACGGCGGATCCTCGGGTCGAGCACGCCGTAGAGCAGGTCGACGGCCAGGTTGGCGAGAATGAAGATCATGACGAGCAGGGTGACGACGCCGACGACGACCGGGCCCTCCTGGAGCTGGATGGACTGGAACACCTGCTGGCCGATGCCGGGCAGGTTGAAGATGCCCTCGGTGACGACCGCCCCGGCCATGAGGTTGCCGAAGTCGACGCCGAGATAGGTCACGACCGGGATGAGCGAGTTGCGCAGCGCGTGCAACCCGATGACCCGCCGCCGCGCGAGGCCCTTCGCGGTCGCCGTACGGACGTAGTCGGCCCGCAGGTTCTCCACGAGGGAGGTGCGGGTGAGCCGGGCCACGTACGCCAGGCCGAACGAGCCGAGGACCATCCCGGGCAGCAGGTAACTGCCCGGCCAGCCCTCGTCGGTCCCGGCGGTCGGGAACAGCCCCAGATTGAGGCCCAGCACGATCTGGGCCGTGTACCCGACCACGAACACCGGGACCGCGATGACGAACGTGGTGCCGGCGAGGACCGCCGTGTCGGCGGCCCCGCCGCGGCGCAGCCCGGCCAGGACGCCGAGCCCGACGCCGACGGCGAGCTCGAAGACCCAGGCGGTCAGCGCGAGCTGCGCGGTGACCGCCCACCGGTCCTGGAGGAGCTCGCTCACCGGCTGACCGGTGAAGGTCTCCCCCAGATCGCCCTGGAACACCCCGAGCATGTAGCGGCCGTACTGCACGAGCAGCGGCTCGTCGAGGTGGTAGCGCGCCCGCATCACGGCGAGCACCTGCTCGGGCACCGGCTTGTCGCCCGCGAGCGCCAGGATCGGGTCGCCCGGCAGCGCGAACACCATCGCGTAGATCAGGAAGGTGGTCGCGAAGAACACCGGGATCGCCTGAGCCAGGCGCTGCGCGGCGTACCTCACCCTCGGGTCACCCCTGCTTCACGCTGATCGTGTACAGGTTCTTGCTGTACGGGGTCACGTTCACGCCGGTGAGCCGGCTGGTGAAGCCGATCTGGTTCTGCCAGTTCCACAGCGGGATCATCGGCATCTCGGCCAGCGCGACGTCCTCGGCCTTCTGGTAGAGCGGCAGGCTCGCGTCCAGGCTGGGCGCCGAGTTCGCCTGCTTGATCAGGTCGTCGAACTCCTTGTTCTCCCAGCCCATCCGGTTGCCCGCGCCCCACATGTACTCGAGGTAGTCCTGCGGGCTCGGGTAGTCCATGACCCAGTTGTTGCGGTACGGACCGTCCTCCTTGCGCTGGCGCAGGGTCGACAGGTAGTCGGCGGCCGGGATCTTGCGGAACTTGATGTCCGAGATGCCGAGGTTCTGCTTCAGCTGGTTGGCGACGGCGGTCATCCACTGCTCGTAGCTCGGGTCGGCGTTGGAGAACCACAGGTTCAGCGTGCCGCTGAAGCCGCCGGCCTGGTCGAACAGCGCCTTGGCCTTGGCCGGGTCGTACGTGCACGCCTCGCCGCAGGCGTTCTCCCGGTAGCCGGGCACCAGCGGCGCCAGCAGCGACGCCATCGGCTTGAACGCGCCGTCGTACACCGCGTCCACGATGGCCTGCCGGTCGATGGCCATGGAGAACGCCTTGCGCAGGTCCGCGTTGGCGAACCGCTTGTCGAAGGTCGGGAAGCCCAGGTAGTCCATCGTGCCGTCGGGGGTCTGCACGAAGCGGTCGCCGAGCAGCCGCTTGGCCTCGGCCGTGCTGGCCGGCGGGACCGTCGTCATCAGGTCCACCCGGCCGGCCCGCAGGTCGGTCCACGCCGTGTCGCGGCTGGCGTAGATCTTGAGGGTCACCTCGTCGGCCTTGGCCTTGCGCTCGCCCGCGTACGACGCCGACCGCTTGAGCTTGATCTGCTTGTTGTGCTCCCAGGCGCCGTCGAGCACGAACGGGCCGTTGCCGACCGGGGCCTGGTCGAACGCCTTGAGATCGCTGAACGCCGCCTTCGGCATCGGCGCGAACGCGATGTAGGCGAGCGTGATCGGGAACTGGCTGAACGGCGCGGTGAGCGTGACCTCGAGCGTGGTGTCGTCCACCACCTTGAGGCCGCTCATCTTGTCCGTGGACGGGTCGCCCTTCTCGGGGTTGAGCTTGTCGTAGCCCTCGATGTTGGCGAAGTAGTAGTTGTTGGTCCACCCGTTGGGGCCGTAGGCCGTGGCGTTCCAGGAGTCGGCGAAGCTCTGGGCCGTGACCGGCTCGCCGTTGCTGAACTTCTGGCCCGGCTTGAACTTGATCGTCCAGACCTTCTGGTCGGTGCTGTTCACCGACTCGGCCGCCCGCATCACGGGCTTGCCGCTGGCGGCGTCGATGGAGACCGGAGTCTCGAAGAGCGCGTCCAGCACCGTGATCGAGTAGTCGCTGGAGGTGTTTCCCGGGGTGAGGTGGTCGGGTTCCGTCAGCGCGACGGAGAAGGCGTTGGCTCCCTTGCCGCCACCGCCGCCGTCGGACGACGATCCTCCCCCGCATGCGCCGCTCAGCATGATGGCCGCCACAGCGAGGGCGGCCGCCCGGCTTCTCGTGACCCTCACTGGTCCTCCGCCTCTCCGTCGTGTTGCGGGTGAGGGTAGGTAACAGGGCCGCCGTCTGCATCGGAGACTTTACGTATTCCTTGCGGAACCTTTACCGGGCAGGCTGAGCATGGAGGATCCATGGACGCAATCAGCCTCAGCGCGCGGAGCCTGCACGCCGTCGCCGAACTCGGCTTCCAGGTGGCCCGGCAGGGGGCGCACGGGGCGATGACCGCATTGGGCGAGGTCATCCCCGTCGAGGCCTACGAGTTCGTCGCGTTCGACCCGGCGACCGGCCGCCACCGCTCGCTGGTCTCCGCCGGCTACACCCGCGTGGACGACGACGCCGCGGAGGAGTACGCCCGGCTCGACGCCTACCGCCGGGCGATGTCCCGGCGCACGCCCGTCGTCATGGGCTCCCCCGGCACCGAGCGCTACTTCCGCCGCCATCTGGAGCCGTACGGCTGGCGCGCCGGGATCACCACGCCGCTGTTCCTGACCGGCGGGCGCTACACCGGGCTGCTGCACGTCGGCTCCCGCGCGGAGCTGCCGCCGGAGGCGCCCGCGGTGATCAGCGCGGTCTCCCCCGCCCTGGCCCACCTCACCGACGTGACCCGCTGCGTCATCGACCCGCTCGGCCTGCCGCCCGGTTTCCACGCCGTCGCGTACGAACGGGGCGGGCGGCGCAGGGACGTGGCCGGATGGCCCCCGTCGGACGCGCTCGCGGCCGAACCGGCGATGGCCGAGCTGGCCAGGGCGTTCATCGACTCCCGCGAGCTGTCGCGGCGGGGGCTGTGGCTGGACGGCGCCGGCCAGTGGCGCGAGCTGCGCCTCCACCGGGCCGGTGTGGGCTTCCACGGCTCCATCCAGGGCGCCGTCATCGCCGAGCGTCCGTGCGCCCTGCCGTACGACCTGACCGCGCGGGAGATCGAGGTGCTGACCCGGGTCGCGCAGGGCGACTCCAACCCGCAGATCGCCGCGGCGCTCGTCCTGAGCGTGCGCACCGTGACCACGCACCTGGAGCACATCTTCGCCAAGCTCGGCTGCGACAGCCGGACGCGCCTGACCACGAAGGTCCTCGCCGAGGGACTGTGCCGGCTCGACATCCCGTGATTCCCGTGTTCCCCATAATGATCGCCCTCGCGGGACGTGCCAGGGCCGGGTCCGACATTATTGGCGCATGTCGGTTCACGAGCGTCGGCGGCTCCCCACGGGTCTGGAGCTGCTGTTCGGTGACGGCGGCGACGGGCGGGTGCTGTCCGTCGACCTGCCGTCCGGGTCCCTCGTGTGGCCGGACCCCGACTACGACAAACTGCGCACCCATCACCATCCCTCGTTCTGGCTGAGCGACGAGCCGGTGCCGGCCGGGCTGTGGGCCCGGCTGCGCGCCGAGCACCCCCGGTCGGGGCTGTGGCCGGTGCTCCTCGAGGACGGCGTGCAGCCCTGGTCGGCCGGGCAGATCGCGCCGGACTCGCCCCACCATGTCGACTACTACAGCGCCGCCGGGTTCATGGCCGAGGCGTGGCAGGACCTGCTGCTGGGCCACGAGGCGTACCTCGCGCCCTTCGGGGCCGAGTGCCCGGGGATCGCACCGCCCGCCGCGCTCGTGGCCGACCCCGACGTGGTCGCCGACTGGTACGCCGACGTGGTGGCCGAGCGCATGACGCCGCTCGGGCTCGCCGCGGTGAATCGCGGCGCCGACGCGATGGTCGCCATGGGCTGGCAGGGGGCGCTGCACCACAACGAGTGGACCGTGCCCCTGGCGGCCGTCGTGCGCAGCTGGGAGGAGCGGTTCGGGGCGCGGGTGGTCGGCATGGGGTTCAACACCCTGGAGCTCAGCGTCGCCGCGCCGCCCGCCACGCCCGCGCACGCGCTGCACGTGGCGGCCGAGCACTGGACGTTCTGCCCCGACAGCATCCTCCAGGGCCCGGGCACGCTGGCCGACTACGCCGAGCAGATCGTCGGTCAGAATGCCTGGTCGTTCTGGTGGGATTAGGGCGATAATTACCGGCGACGATCGTGAGTGAGGGGAACGGCTTGGGCGGCACGGAGCTGAACGGGGGCGCGCGGCCCGCCAAGGTGGCGGGCCTCAGCACCGGCACCGCGAACATCGCCAGGATGAGCGACTACCTGCTCGGCGGCAAGGACAACTTCGCCGCCGACCGGGCGTTCGCCGAGCGGCTGATGACCATCGCACCCGAGGTCAAGACGATGGCCGTGGACACCCGCGAGTTCCTCGAGCGGGTCGTGCGCTTCCTCGTCGAGCAGGGCGTGCGGCAGTTCCTCAACGTGGCGTCCGGGCTGCCGACCCGGCGCAACACGCACGAGGTCGCCCAGGAGCTCGCGCCCGACGCCCGGGTGGTGTACGTCGACGACGACCCGGTGGTGCTCACGCACGCGCGGGCCATGCTCGCCCGCGACCGCGGCACCGGCGTGGTGGACGGCTCCATCCTGCGCCCGGCGGAGATGCTGGCCCACCCCGAGATGCTGCGGCTCATCGACTTCGAGCAGCCGGTGGGGGTGCTGATCCCGGCCCGGCTGCAGTACCTTCCCGACGCCACCGAGCCGTACAAGTGCGTGGCCCAGGTGCGCGACCACCTCTCCCCGGGCAGCTACCTGGCCATCGGCCACGCCGTCTTCGACAGCCGTCCCGAGCTGGCCGCGCCGATCGTCGATCTGTTCCGGCAGATCGTGCCGCAGGCCGACGAGGCGCCGCGGGACCGAGAGAAGGTGCTGCGCTTCTTCGACGGCACCGAACTCGTCGATCCCGGCCTCGTCTACATCCGCCAGTGGCGGCCGGACACCCCGCAGAGCACCGGCCAGGCGCAGCGGGTGTGGATCGTCGGGGGCGTCGGCCGCGTCACCGGATGAGTACGCAGGAGGGAGTGCCCACCGCCAGCGCCTGTTCGGCGGGGCCGGGCAGCCCGTCCTTCAGCGTCAGCACCGCGACCGCGTCCGAGCGCTGGTTGGCGACGTAGAGGCGGTCTCCGTCGATGATGAAGTGGCGTGGCCAGCTTCCGCCCGCCGGCACCTCGGCCGCCATCGTGAGCCGGGGCCCGTCGACCTCGAACACGCTGACGGTGTCCGGCCCCCGGTTGGCGACGTACAGGTGCCGGCCGTCGCCGGACAGCGCGATGTGGGAGGGCAGATTGCCGCCGCCGCTGTCCCCCGCGGCGCCGCTCGCCCGCACCACGCCCGCCTCCCGCCACTCGCCGTCGTAGACGCGCACGGTCCCGTCCAGCTCGCCGGTGACGTACCAGTGACCCTCGTGGTGCAGGAAGTGCCGGGGGCCGCTGCCGGAGGCCAGCCGTACGGGCCCGCCGGGGTGCGGGCGCATGCCGGGCAGGAAGCGGCGCACCTCGTCGGTGCCGAGGTCGGTCACGTACAGCACGCCGTCGGGTCCGAAGACCGCCTGGTGCGCGTGCGGGCCCTCCTGCCGGTCGGGGTGGGGGCCGCGCCCCTCGTGGGGGAACGTCAGCGGGCCGGGCTCGGGCATCCCGTCCTCACCCAGCCGGTAGGCCGTGACGGTCCCGTCGCCGTAGTTGGCGATCGCCAGCCACCGCGCCTGCGCGTCGAGCGCCAGGTGGCACGGCAGCGACCCGCCGCTCGGGTGCTCGGCCAGCGGCCGGGGAGCCCCCTCGCCGGGCTCGTCGGCGAACACCGCGAGGCCGCCGTCCCCGGCGCGTTCGAGCACGGCGTACAGCAGCGGCAGCCGCGGGTGGGCGATGACGAACGACGGCCCTGACGCGGTCGTCTCGGCCACCGCCTCCAGCCGCCCGTCCGCCTGCGCCCGGGCCACCGTCAGGCCGGGGCCCGATCCCTCCGTGTCCGGGGTGTATCCGCCGATCACCAGGCCGGGACGGGGCATTGTCACTCCAAAGATCAGATCGTCCGGACACCGAATGGTATCGGCCAGACGGGGGCCGGGTGGACGACCGCGACCGGGCAGGGGGCGCGCCACAGCAGGCCCTGCCCGACCGAGCCGAGCAGCCGGGCCCGGGCGCCGGCCCCGTGGGCCCCGACGACCAGCAGCGGAGCGTTCGCGGCGCATGCCAGCAGGGCCGGCAGCGGCGGCGCCTCGACGACCCTGGTGTCGATCCTGAGCCCCGCCCGGCAGCGCAGCCGCCACGGCTCGACGATGCGCGTCAGCGCCCGCTCGCCCTCGGGCTCACCCCCTCGCGTGGCGTAGACCGCGGTCAGCGGCAGCGACCGGCCGCGCGCGACCTCCACGGCGAAGCGCATGGCGCACTCCGCCTCCGGTCCGTCCGGCCGCGCCGCGTCGATCCCCACCACCACCCCGCCGGCGGGCGGCGCGGGCGCCGGCGCGCCGACCACGACCACCGGGCAGGCGGCGTGCGCCGCGGCGTACGCGCTGACCGAGCCGAACAGCAGCCCGGTCAGCCGCCCGCGATGCCCCCGGCGCTCCCTATGCCCCACGACCAGCATCGCGGCCTCCCGGCTGAGAGCGACCAGCGTGTCCTTGGGATCTCCCCGCACGAGCACGGGACGGACCTCCCGGCCGGGCAGCAGGCGTTCGGCCAGCCGTACCCCCTCGAACAGCCGCAGCGCCGCGAGGCGGCGTTCCTCGGCGGCGACGGCCTCGGCGCGCTCCGGGTACGGGCCGTCCCACACCTCGCAGACCGTGACGCCCGCGCGGCGCCGGACCCGGCACTCCGCCGCGGCCCACTCGACGGCGGCGCGGCTCTGCCGCGTGCCGTCGTAGGCGACCACGATCTCCTGCCTCATCGCACTCACGTCCCGGTGCGGCCCGGTGCGGTGCGGCGCAGCGCGTCGCACAGCGCCACGGTGAGCACGGCCGCGCCGAGGGCCATCGCCCAGCCGAGCGGCGGCAGCGGCACGAGGGCCAGCGGCGCGCCCAGGACGGGCACGGCGGTGACGAGGGTCTGCAGGAGCAGCGTGGCCGTCACCGCCACGAGCACCGCGCGGCCCCGCCACCAGCCGCTCTCGAAGGTCATCCGGCGCGCCCGGGTCACGTACGCCAGCGTCAGCCGGGCGAAGACCAGGGCGAGCACGGCCTGGGCGCGGACCTGTTCGTCGCTCCAGCCGAGTCGCCGCGCCGTCTCCACGGCGGCGAAGACGAGCACCGCGACGACCACGGCACGCAGCCCGATGCGGGTCAGCGCCGTCCACGCCATCAGCCTCTCGCGCCGCCGCAGTGTGAGGGGGTCACCCGCCGGGCGGTCGACGCCGAGCGCGATCGCGGGGATCCCGTCCAGGGCCAGGTTGATCCAGAGCAGGTGCACCGGGAGCAGCGGCACGACGAGGTCCGGCCAGACGATCAGCCCGGTGAGGACGATGAGGATCTCAGCGAGGTTGCCGGCCAGCAGGTAGCCGATCATCGAGGCGACGTTGTGGCGCAGCCGCCGGCCCTCCCGCACGCCCGTCACGATCGTGCCGAGTTCGCCGTTCGTCACGACGACGGCGGCGGCCTCGCGGGCCACGTCGGTGCCCTCGTCCCCGGCCATGGCGACGCCGACGTCCGCGTGCCGCAGGGCCGGGGCGTCGTTCACGCCGTCGCCGGTCATCGCGACCACCTCGCCGCGCTCCTTGAGCTCGCGTACGAGGCCGAGCTTGGTGGCGGGGTCCACGCGGGCCACCACGGCGTCGGCGTCGATGCCGACCTCCGCGGCGACCGAGCGCGCGGTCTCCGCGTGGTCGCCGGTCACCATCACGACCCGGATGCCGGCGGCCCGGCAGTCGGCGACGGCCCGGCGTGCGGAGGGCCGGATCTCGTCCTGCAGCGCGACCAGGCCGAGCGGGCGCAGTCCGGAGGCGTCCAGGTCGCCGGTCTCCCCCTCGGCGAGCGCGAGCACCCGCAGCCCCCGCTGGGCCAGCCCGGACACGGCCTCCGCGAACCGGTCGGTCCGCTCACCGGGCACGCAGCGTGCCAGCACCACCTCGGGGGCGCCCTTGACCGTCAGCAGCGGGCGGGCCCCGTCCACGGCGGTGACCACCGCCATCGAGCGGGTCTCGGCGTCGAAGGGACGGGTGCCGATCCGTGTCTCGCCGACCGGCAGCCGTACGTCCTCACGGGCCGCCGCGGCGGCCAGCGCGACGTCCACCGCGTCGCCCAGCCCGTCTTCGGCGTCGTTGCAGCGCAGCGCGGCCCGCCACAGCTCGGTGCCGGAGACGGCGAGGTGGTCGGCCACGGTGAGGTGGCCGGTGGTCAGCGTGCCGGTCTTGTCGGCCGCGATGACGGTCGTGGCGCCCAAGGCCTCGATGGCGGGCAGCCGGCGCACGATCACCCCGAGGCGGGCCATGCGCTGGGCGCACAGCGCCAGCGCGGTGGTGACGGCCGCGGCCATGCTCTCGGGCACCGCGGCGATGGCGAGCGCCACCCCCGCGAGGATGATGTCGACCAGCGACGCCTCGCCCCGGCTGACCCGGGTGAGGCCGATGAGGATCATCAGGGCGCCCGCCGCGACCGCGAGCAGGCCGATGCGCCGCGACACCTGGGCGAGCTCGGCCTCCAGCGGTCCCCTGCCGCCGCCGCGCAGGGCCGAGGCGATGCGGCCGACCTCGGTCGCGGCGCCGGTACGCAGCACTTCGGCCGTTCCGCGGCCGTGCACGACGAGTGTGCCGGAAAAGATCTCCCCCGCGCGGTCGCCCAGCGGCACGTCCGGCCCGCCGGGGCCGCCCGCCCGTTTGGCCGCCGACAGCGACTCCCCCGTCAGCATCGCCTCGTCCACCGCCAGCCCCTCGGCCTCGGCCAGCCGGGCGTCGGCGGGCACCCGGTCCCCGGCCGCGACGACGACGAGGTCGCCGGGGACCACCTCGGCCGCGGGCAGCCGCCGTACGGCGTCGCCCCGCACGACCGTGGCCATCGGCGCGGTGAGCGCCCGCAGCGCGCGCACGGCCTTGTCGGCCCTGACCTCCTGGCCGGTCCCGATCAGCACGTTCACCAGCAGGATGGCCAGGATCGCGATGCCCTCGGGCACCTCGGCGAGGACGACGAGCGTGACCAGGCCGGCCACCAGCAGCAGGACCGACAGCGGATCCGCCAGCTGCCGTGCGGCCCGCACCGGCAGGGCCGGCGGCCGGGGCTGGGGGATCTCGTTGGGCCCGTGCTCGGCGAGCAGGCGGGCGGCCTCCTCCTCGGGCAGTCCGCGCAGCGTGCGCACAGCGGATGTCATGTCACCAGCAGATCATCCGGCCTCCGGTGGCGACGCCGGGCGAAAGCCATCGGCCCTCGGGACCTTCGGCCCCCACCACGCAGGGTAACCATCCGTGCGATACGGGCATATGCCCTATGTCGCTTATATCCATAATCGAACGGGCAGGTGGGTGCCAGGTGTCTCGTCACTGCGCTGACGTTCCCGGGAGCGGTCTCGTCACGATGGTGCGGCGGCTCGCGGTGGCCGCGCTCGTCGTCTCACTGGCGGGCCTCGCCGTTCCGGAGGCCGCGGACGCGGCCTCCGCGCCGCTGCGCCGCAAGCCCCACGCGGCGGCGGCCAAAGCCAAAGCAGCGAAGGCGGCGAAAGCGGCAAAGGCCGCGAAGGCTGCGCAGGCGAGAGCGAAGGCCGAGCCCGGGCCCGGCCCGCAGGGTTACCAGATCGCCCGGGGCTCGCGGACCAGCGCCACGCAGCACAATTCGGGCAACGGCCGGAACATCCAGAACCTCAACGGCGTCAACACGCCCTCGCTCCTGAGCGGCCCGCAGTCGACCACCGTCACGTCCGCGGGGAGCATCACCAGTCAGGGCGCGTACTGCGCCCCCGGCAGCCCCTCCTGCGACATCTCGCAGAACATGAGGTGATCAGCCCGCTCAGATGTGATGGCGGCGCCACCTGCGGTCGGCCGCGGCCCAGGCCGCCTCCCACTCGCGGTAGCGCCTGCGGTCCAGCCGATGACGCCCCAGCGCGAATCCGGCCCAGGCCAGGACGGCGGCCGCCGACACGACGCCGAAGGCCGCGAGCCACGCCCTGGTCACCGTCTCGGTCCGCTGCGGCGGCGCCGTGGCCGGCCTGCCCTGGGCGTCGACCCACAACCGCGCGTTCGCCGGGCCGTCCCGGAGGAGGAGGGCCACCGGGACCATGCCCTCCCGGACCTCGCCGCCCGGCAGCGTCCACCGCACCGAACTCGCCCCCAGCAGCCCGCGGCCGTTGGCCGGCACGGCCGACGCCTCCTCGATCACGGTGGCCTCGACCAGCTGCCGCGCTCCCGGCCCCACCCGCTCGGCCCTGACGCCGCCGTCGTACACCGTGCGAGCGATCAGCGCGGCGGGCCACGCGGCGAGCAGTACGGCGGCCAGCGCGGCCACCACGAGCGCCGCCTCGATCCGGTCGGAACGGCGGCGCAGCGGGTTGCGATCAGGCCGGTAACGGCGTAACCGCGACACGACCCAGCGGGCGATCGATCTCATGGGCACACCTCCCTGACGACCACAGGAGGTCCCACTTCCCCGAGATCGACCTACCTCACTCGACGACCTCGGAGGGCGCGCGGCGGACGCTCTCGCTCTCGTCGATGACGAAGCCCAGCCGCATGATCATCTGCGGCGACTCTCCCGAGCACAGATGCGTGCGGATGAACTCCCGCAACTCGGGCATCTCAAGTGCCTGCGTGTGGAAGGCGACGCTCACCCCGTACGCGGAGGCGTGCAGCAGCATCCGCTGCAGCGCCTCGCCCGCGCGCAGCCAGTCCTCCCGGCCGTCGCCGCCGGTGCTGAGCAGCGCCACGAGACCCGTCGACGCGGACACCCGCTCGTCCGGCGCCATCCCCCACTCGTGCCCCCGGGCGTAGTCCCGCTGCGCGAAGTGCTGGGGGTGCATACGCCGGGGATCGGTCGGATAACCCGCCGCCGGCACCCCGTCGCGGCGCGAACTGCCGGGCGGCCGGGCCCAGCGCATGAGTTCCAGAACGAACAACCGATCCTGTGACTGCACGTCCTGGGCCGCGCCGGTGAGCGCAGCGAGCACCCGGGCGGCGGCGTCCGACGTGATCGGCATCAGGCGGCCGCCCTCGGGCGCCGCCTCCGACACGAGCGCGTCGACCAGGCGGTCCGGCACCGGCAGAGCAGTGAACCCGGACCGGTGGGTGCGGCGGCGCTCGACCTCGGCATGCAGCAGGCGGATGTGCTCGCCCGGCTCACGCCCGGGCCGCACCCGTATCCTGGCCAGCAGCAGCGGACGCTCCGGGTCCGGGAAACGGCGGACCTCGGGCTCGTAGCCGAGCGCCAGCAGGGTGATACGCACATTGAACAGCGCGGCGCCGCAGCTGATCGTCATCTGCCGGCCGGTCGGGTCGGAGATCCGCAGCTTCCTGTCGGGGTCGGCGCGCAGGCAGATCTCGTCGCCGGAGACGCCGAACGACCAGGGCTGCGTGTTGTGGATCGAGGGCGCCCACAGAGCCGCCTCCACCGCCGCCTGCGCGGCCTGCGCGATCCCCTCGGACGTACGAGCGTTCACGATCTCCTCCCCTGGGCTCGGCTACAGCATCGGCGGGGCGATGAGCAGGTCGTCCACGAGGAAGGCGACGTCGGCGTCCACCTCGACAACCCCCTCGACCCGGCGTACGGCGTGCAGCAGCGGCTTGACGTCCGACCTGCGGGGCACCTGTCCGCTGAGCCCGACCACGCCGCCGGACACGGTGATCCGCAGGTCGTCGGGGCCGAGGTTCAGCCGGGCGGCGATCTCCTCGACCTCGGCCAGGATGTCCTCCGCGGGGCGGACGAACACACGGAGCAGGTCTCCCTGGTGCACCGTGCCCATGATGCGGCCGGTCATGGCGTCGATCACCGGCAGCTGCTTGATACGGTTGCGGTGCATCAGCCGGGCCGCGTCCCGCACCGACGTGCCACCGGTCACCGTGATCGCGGGGCGCGACATGATCTGGCCGGCCTTCGTGCCCACCGCCTTGCGGTGCTCCTCACGCCTGCGGGGACCGTCGAACACGCTCTCGTCCAGGGCGAACTCCTTCAGCAGGATGTCGTCCTCCGAGACCACGCCGACCGGGCGCCGGTCGGCGTCGATGACCGTCACCGCGCCCACCTTGAACCGCTGCATGGTGGCGACAAGGTCCGCGAACGACGCGTCCATCGGCACCGCGATGGCGACCCTGCCCATGACATCCTTCACCTTCGCCGTCATGACGACGCCTCCCATCTCCTCATTGCCAGCGTGCCTCTCCGCGTCCTTCCGGGTCAGCGGTGAAGGTCCTGACCACCCGGGACTTTCGGCCACCCGTCGCGTCTCCCGTTCCCGCAATGGCGAAGGACCCGGTCAACAGGGCCCTCGGTCCCTTCGCAAGCGGCCCGATCGGCGGTGCGATGGAACTGGGAACGGCCAGCCACGGCCCGGGAAGGAGCCGATCATGCACATGAAGGTGCGAGACGTCATGACCAGCGAGGTCGCCTCCGTCAACGGCAGCACGCCCTTCAGGGACGTGGCCGAGGTGCTCATCGCGCACGAGGTCAGCGCGGTGCCCGTGGTCGACGGCGAGGGACACGTCGTCGGCGTGGTCTCGGAGGCCGACCTGCTGCGCAAGGAGGAGTTCCGCGAGCAGTTCTATCGCGAGGGTTACCGGCCGCCGCTGCGGGCCCGCCTGCGTGAGGCCGTGGGGCACGGGGCCGCCAAGACCCAGGAGCGGGCCCGCGGCGTGACCGCCGCCGAACTCATGTCCGCCCCCGCGGTCACCACCCGGCCCTACACCAGTGTGGTCAGCGCCGCGCGCCAGATGAGCCGGCACGGGGTCAAACGCCTGCCCGTGGTGGACGACGAGGACGTGCTCGTGGGCATCATCAGCCGCCACGACCTGCTCAAGGTCCTCGCCCGCGCGGACGCCGACATCGCCAGGGAGGTACGCGAGGACATCATCGGCAACTGCCTGTGGGCCGACCTGTCGGGCGTCGAGGTGTCGGTGTCGGAAGGCGTCGTGACGCTCACCGGCGCACTGGAACGCCGCTCCCAGGCACGGGTGCTCATGCGGATGGTCGAGCGGACCAACGGCGTGATCGGGGTCGTCGACCGCCTGGAATGGAAGGAGGACGACGCCGGCCCCTGGGAGAGCGCCTGACCGCCGGAAGGGCCTGCCCCACCTGCGTGATCATGTCTGCGGCCGCCGGGCTCTGGCGGGATGGTGA